>VXWP01000059.1 GCA_009835325.1 Gemmatimonadota bacterium
ATAGTATACACTTCGAAGTTCGGCGCCGTATGGCCGATCTCGGTGCCGATCGTCTCGGTGCTGACGACCGTGGCTTCCTCCTCGACGGACGTACCACTGCATGCGATTCCGATCATTCCTGCAAGCAGGCCCGACATCAGGAGCGTTCGATTCAGTTCTTTCCATATGCGCCGCATACATCGCCTCACTCTGGGATAAAGTAAGCGGAAGGCTGTTGAGATATCCGGATTTTTTGATGGTTCCTGATTAACTTCGGTAAGTTTACCGGAATTGTCAACAACTATTTTAGATGCCGCGAACGGTGCCTCGAACGGTGCTGCAAACGGTCACAGGCCGCCGAGGGCCTTTTCGAACTTTCTGACGGCCGCGGGTATGTCGGGTTGCGACAGCACCGCCGAGATCGCGGCGACGCCGGAAGCCCCCGCTTCCAGGCACGCCCTCGTGCGGCCAGGGGTCACGCCACCCAGGGCAAATACCGGGATCGTCACCGAGCCGGCCGCTTCCGCGAGCGCCCGAATCCCCTGGGGCGGTCCATATCCTGCCTTCGACGGCGTATCGTATACCGGTCCGAACGTGACGAAGTCGGCCCCTTCCGCTTCGGCGGCGCGCGCGCTTTCCGTGCCGTGGGTCGATCTGCCGATCAGAATGCCGGCGGGAAGTGCTTCGCGGGCCTCGCGGACCGGCACGCCGGATTCCGGCAGGTGTACGCCCTGCGCCCCGCAGGCCGCGGCGACCTCCAGGTTGCCATTGACCACCAGCACGGGCTCAAGCGATTCGAGTTCCGCCTTCACCTCCCCGGTCAACGCCAGCAGGTCCGAAGTATTCAGGTCTTTCTCCCTGATCTGGAACGCGCGAACGCCCGCGCGACAGGCCTGGCCCAACGCCGAGGCGAGCGATCGTCCGGCGCAGCGGGACCGATCGCCGATCAGATAGAACCTGAAGTCTACCATGGAGGCTGTTACGAGGATGAGTGGATCACACCGCTCAGCGGACTGGAAGCGGACGCGTAGGCCTTCATGGGAATCCGTCCCGCTTCGTAAGCGAGTCGGCCGGCCTCGACCGCCTTGCGCATGGCGACGGCCATCTTTACCGGGTCCTTCGCGCCTGCCACCCCTGTATTCATCAGTATGCCGTCGCAGCCCAGTTCCATGGCGACGGACGCGTCGGAGGCGGTCCCGACCCCCGCGTCGACGATGACCGGCACCTGGCTGTTCTCCACGATGATGGCGATGTTGTGCGGGTTGCGGATGCCCAGGCCGGAGCCGATGGGCGCAGCGAGGGGCATGACCGCGACGCAGCCCGCCTCCTCGAGTTTCTTGCAGACGATGGGATCGTCGATGGTATAGGGCATGACGTTGAATCCCCGGTCGACCAGGGTGCGCGCGGCTTCCAACGTAGCCTCGTTATCGGGAAACAGGGTCTTCTCGTCCCCGATGACCTCGAGCTTTACCGTATCGGTCCCCAGCGCCTCCCGCGCCAGCTCGCAGGTCAGCACGGCGTCGCTCGCGGTGTAGCAACCGGCCGTGTTGGGCAGCAGTTCGTAACGGTCGCGGTCGATGTAGTCGAGCAGTGACTGCCCGGAGGTATCGTCGAGGTCGATCCGGCGGATGGCCAACGTAACCATGCCCGTACCACTTTCCTCGAAAGATTCCCGCATCAGTTCGAAACTCGCGTATTTTCCCGTGCCGAGTATCAGCCGGGAATCCAACGTCAAACCGCCTATTTTCAGGGCGCACATGTTGGTCTGCTCCTTTGCCTGTACGGTCCAGGGCCGCTGTGTATTGTGGTCATCCACCCGCTACCGCCCGGATCACCTCGACCACGTCATCGCCTGCGAGCATGGTCGTCCCGTGTTCCTTCCTCGGGACCACAGCGCCGTTGAGGGCTACGGCGGTTCCCTCGGAAGACACGCCGAGTTCCTTCAGCAGGTCGGCGATGCTCGTCGCTCCGGACAGTTTCCTGGTCTTTCCGTTAACGGTCACGTTCATCGTTCGTCTCTCCGGTACCGGCCGGGTAGAAGCGGTCGGGCAGAAAGGGCCGCATGATGGAAGGTACCCGGTCGTGCAGGATGGCCTCGGCGAGCAGGTCTCCGGTCAGCGGCGCCAGCAGTATGCCGTTCCGGCCATGCCCCGAAGCCGCGAACAGACCCGGCGTCCCCGTGGCCCCGAGCACGGGCCATCCGTCCCGCGCCACCGGCCGCAGTCCCGACCAGGTGGAATCCAACGCCCAGGTCTTCAGGCCGGGTGCGAGTTCGAGGGCGTCCCGGAACAGCTGCATGACGCCGCCCAGCGTGACCTCGTCCCTGAATCCGGCTTCCTCCACGGTAGCGCCAATGATCAACCGTCCATCCGAACGGGGCACCAGGTATACGCCGCTGGTATAGATCGTGTGATGGAACGGTGGCGCGTTGCCTGCCCGCAACGCGAGGATCTGCCCGCGCACCGGCCGGACGGGGACTCTCCAGGCGGGCGCAATGCCGTCCAAGTAGCGCGCCCGGCAACCCATGGCGTTCACCACCGTCTGTGCTTGCCAGGTGCCTTCCGTCGTATCCACTCCGGCGACACGGTGGCCGTCCAGCAGGACCTTCCGCGCGGTAACGCCTTCATGGATCACGCCGCCGCCCTTCAGGACGGATTGCGCGAGGGCCGTGACGACGTCCCGGTTTTCGACCTGGTGGTCGTCCGGGTAGCGCAGCGCCATGCGGATTCCGTTCGTCAGATTCGGCTCGAGGCGCCGCGCCTCTCGTACGGTCAACCGTTCTACGGGTACGCCGTCCCGGAGATGCCGTTCATACCGCGTCTCCAGCCGCGCCTGTCCCCGGTCGCTCAATGCCGGAAAAACCACCCCGGTCGAGTTGTAATCGATCGGGCATCCGGTTTCCTCCCTGAGCGTTTTGATGAAACCGGCGTAGCGTTCCAGTCCGGCTTTGCACAGGGCGAATAAGGGATCGGGTTCATCGAATTCGCAGTGGGGCGCCAGCATGCCCGCGGCGGCCCAGGACGCTCCGCGGCCGGTCCGGTGCCGTTCCAATACCGTGACCGCGCGTCCGGAGAGACTCAGCCGTCTCGCCACGGCCAGACCGACGATCCCGCCGCCGATGACCACGATGTCCGATCGCTGCGCCACGGAACTCCGCCACTGCCTCACCGGCAAAGAAAAAGCCGCTTCTTTGCGAAACGGCTTCGTTCAGCCGTTTCCCTACGCTGGCATAACCCAGGTCAGGTTCGAAGGGTCGTGATTCTCAGGCTCGCGAGGAGCCGCCCCTAACGGTAAAGGAAGTGTACGGAAAGCGGACGGCCGTGTCAACGGATACTTGCGGACCGCCTGGACCGCCCGCTGGCGCGATTCCGTCCCGGCGCCGCCCGGCCGATCGGTCAGACCATCCCGAGGTGCCTCCGGTAAAACCACTCCGCCGCGAGCAGGCAGACCAGCAACGCCAGCACGCCGGGATGATTCCACAGCGAGACGGTGCGGGACTCCTGTACGGTGATCTCGTCCAGCTCGATATTGTCGGCCATGCGATCGATGTCCGATGGCAGGTAGAAACCGCCGCCCGTCATATCGGCCAGCTGGACCAGCAGTTCCCGGTTCATGCGGGTTCGCTCAAACTCGGCGCCGGCTTCACCCACGACGAATCCTCCCCGGTCCGTCCCGATCGGTACGCCACTCAGCGCGGCGGACGCTTCGAAGGAGTATGCGCCTACGGACAGAAACTGAAGGCGTCCCGCGTATCGGCCGAACCCCTGCCCCGTCGAAGTAAGATTTATTTGAAGCGCACCTGTTTCGTCCTGCGCCGGGCGAACGGCCACGGTCAGTTCGGCCCCTTCGACCGGCCGGTAGTTTTCATCGTAGACCTGACCGTCGAAGCGGATCGTTTCACCGCCGTGGTACTGAAGCTTGTCCGAAACGACGCGTATCCTGCGGCTGCCCTCGCGCACGGTAATCCACCTTACGGCGTTGTTCCAGAACCTTTCGTACGCCGCGTTGGTCCCGCCGCTGCCCCACATCATCAGGTCCCAGCGCCACAGGCCCTGGGCGGCGATGCCGAGTACCCGGCCCTGCCCGTAACGATGCTCGGCGATTACCGGCGTGCGTTCGTCTTCGGTCCGCCAGGTCGGGTGCCTGGCGAGTACCGTCGCACCGGGTTTCGCGCGTCCGACCTGATTCACGCCGGGCAGCGGCGGCAGTTCCAGCCAACGCCGCTCCGATTCGGCCGGGTCATCATCCAGACGGGTAATCGGATGCGTGCGGCCGGCTGCTGTCAGGTCCGGTACGAAGGCCTCTTCGGACAGGCCCCTGGCCGACGCGGCAATGGCGAAGGGCATCAGATCACCGACGGGCGTTCCGGCGTATCCACCCATTTCAAAGCTGTGCGGACCGCCGAAGGCGATCAATCCGCCGCCCCTTTCCTCGACGAAGGCTACCAGGAATGGTGCCCATGGCCGGATGCGTTCATAGTCCACACTGCCCAGGATGACGAGGTCATAGGAGAACCAGGCCGACCGCGAAGCAGGCATGGGTTCGGGAAAAGTCCGACCGTCCGGCCGAAGCAGGATGCCGGTCACTTCCAGGTTGGCGTCCTTCTCCATCGAGCGCCTCAGGAAGCCCATGTCGGCACGGGGAGCGCCTTCGATATACAGCACCCGCAGTACGGACTTCAGCGCTTTGATCGCGAATTCTCGGTGGTTGTTCCCCGCGGTGATCTCGCCATCCAGTTCGGGCACTTCCACCTGGTACCGGTGAATGCCTTCAGTCTCGGGGACGACGTGAAAAACGACGGTCCGTTCCTCTTCCCGGCCATCCAGCGTGACTTCCTCGCTTCGGAGGATGCGGCCTTCTTTCCGCAGGGTGACGGGTACGCGCACGTTGCCAAACCCGCGGGCACGCACGCCGACTTCGACGGGTACATTGCTCCCGGTGTAAACCACTTCGTTCACCGTCAAATGGGAAACGCTTATGTCCCGGACGCCCAGCGTGTCGCCGATCCCCACCGTGTACACGGGCATATCGAGATCCTCGGCGACCCTGAGCGGATCGCGCCCGGCGGTGAAATTCCCGTCGGTGACCAGGACGGCGGCGGCGAAACGGCCGGCGCCTGAACCGCCTTCGAGAAAGGCCATGGCGCCGCCGATGTCAGTACCCGCGCCTTCTGTGGACAGGGAATCGGTCAAGTCCTCGGTCAGGGGCGAAAGGTCTTCCGCGAACCGGTAGCGATGGACGCGGTGACGGGTCTCAAGGGCATGCAAGGCGTCGCCGGAAAGGACCGAGGCCAGGACTTCGTCCCGCCTGCCCAGCCGGTCCGTCAGGCCCATGCTCGCCGAGGTGTCGACGAGTATGGCCAGACGAGGTAACTCGGACCTTTCCAGCACCATTTTCGAGACGGGATCGCTCAGAACCGCCAGCGCCGCGGCGGCCGCCGCGATCCGCAGGCCGATGAGACCCCAGGCGGCGGCCGGTGACAACAGGCTGAACAGCCGCCGGGAAAGCCCGTAGATCAGGATTCCCGCAATGATGAAGGCGATGAGGATCCAGATCAGGGAAGCCGTTTGGATATCCACGGGCATACAAGAGTTCCGGTGTTAATGATCGGGTACGGTTACTTTCCCAGGGCGCCGTCCAGCGTCGCCTGCGCGATCAGGTAATCATACTGCGCGCCGGCCAGGTTGGATTTTGCCCGGACCAGGGCCTCCTGTGCCGTAAACACCTCCAGCAGCGTGCCGGAACCCACCCTGTAACGTTCCTCCGCCAGCCGGAGACTCTCCTCCGAGGCCACGATGTTGTCGTTACTGAGCGTGATGACTTCCCGGGCCGTTTCCAGGTCGAGCAAGGCGTTCCGGATAGTCAGTGAGGTAGTCCTCCGCGTCTGGCGAAGCGTTTCCTCCGCGATCAACTGCTGCGCCTGTGCCCGCGAGATATCGGCGTAGGTCTGCGTGCCGTTCAGGATCGGCAGGCTTAGATTCACGCCGAAAGACAGGTTCCAGTTCTTGTCATAGGTGCCGTATACATCCTGGAACCGAATACCGGACCGGCTGTAGCCTATGCTGCCGGATACCGTGGGCCAGAGCAATCCCCTGGCTATTTTCGTCCCGAGCATCGCGGAACGGATGCCGCCCTCGTCCCGCTGGATGGCGGGATTGGTGAGGTTGGCCAGCCGAAGCGCGTCCTGGAGGGACATGAGCGCCGTCGTGTCGAGCGACCCGCCATCCAAAGGATCTACGATTTCGAAGGCTTCATTTGACTCGATGCCCATGACGTTGGCCAGTTCGGCCCGGGCCTGCAATACCGCATTTTCCTGGTTACGCAGGTCGATCCGTGCTGCGCCGAGTTGAGCCGTGGTCTGGAGCACCTCCACGCGGGCCACGGATCCGATCTCGTACATACTCTGGGTCCGGCGCAGTTGTTCCTCGTTCAGACGGACGCTTTCTTCCGTCACTTCCTTGAGCCGCAGAGCCCGCAGCAGGCCGTAATAACCGGTCTTCACGTTCACGATGACCTGGTTCTCGGTATTGGTCTGAGCGAACTCCTCGCTTTCGGATTCCTGCATGGCCTGCCGGATCGTGTTCCAGTTCCGGCCGCCGTTGTACAGGTCCATATTCAGGAACACGTTATTACGGTAGTCCGTACGAGTAGTGCCTGGCGCTTCCCTGAGCACAACGCCTTCTACGATAACGGGCCTGTCGCCCGACGTCGTGCGATTGGCGCCGATGATGTTTGCGTTTACCCGTGGCATGACGCCGGAATACGAACTGAAGAGATTCGCCTGCTGGACCTCCACCCCTTTCCGGGCGATCTCGATCTGGGGATTGTTCTGCATTGCGATCTGAATACACTGCTCCAGTGTGTACGGACCGCCCGCTGTCGCGGCGGATCCGGTGACCTGCCCGCGTGCCGCTTCTCCCTGGGTGAACAGGCCGGCCGTGATCAGGACAGCCCAGCCAATGGCATGTCGCGTCTTCATGAAATAGCTCCTTGTTACGGTGATCGACGAAGTACCATATGAGGTTCCCTATAATCGATTAGACGGAATTCCACGCGAAATCCCGCGCAACAGATCGGTTTATCTGTTAGACCGCAGACAGCGTGGAAGGTTTCCGGGTAACTGAGAAGGAGAGGTAGGGCCAACACCCGTCACATGCGGCGACGCCAGAGAATCCACAGGCCGACCACGAGGAGTCCCGCGCCCGCACCGATCCACGAGGTGTAGCCCGTGGGAACTGGAGATGCGGTGACCGCCGGATTGATCGTGCAGAGCGAAGTGAGCAATTCGACGGATTCGCTCACGGCCACGTCGCCGATCAGAGTGAAGAGCTTTCCGTCGTAGTGGCGTCGCAGAATGGAATAGGGGCCTCGTTCCCAGACACGCACGTCGCCATGCATTTCGGGCGTACCCCTGGGAGACCGGTGCGACGCTTCAGAGGATGCGATCCGCTGGAAGAGCGAGATGCGCGAGAGGCCGTCGCTGTACATGAAATGCACGAGCGGTTGGCCGTGGTGCTGCATGACGCGGCGTTGCTGCAGGATGAACCCCGGAGGAATGTAGACCGGGGCGTTCAACTTGAAATCCGCCTCCTTCTGTACTTCGCTGATGGAACCGCAGGCAATGACCTGGTTGATTTCGACGGACTTGCCCGTCCATTCTTCCGTATCGAAGAGGTCCGGTGAAATCCGCGGGTCCTGCTCGAATTCCGTCAGGAAGACTTCCTCGACCAGCACGCCCGCCTCGTTCCGTTCTTCCGTGCGCATCACCAGGCCCGTCTCCTCGTCGATCCAGGCCGTCATGGTCATCCTGCCGGGATGGCGGGGCTTGAAGGCCAGGACGGCCACCGGACGGTCGAGAAGCCGATCGGCGCCGGTGATCTCGAGGTCGTAGTTGGTCTGGAGCAGGTCGAGACTGCTGAACTCCAGGTTCATGTCGAGCACGTTCGAGTTCGACTGGCGGCGATGCGAGTAGGAGAGCGAATCCCCTGAGGCCGTGCGCCGGTATATGTCATGGTCGACGCGGATGATGATCTCGCGGATCCGGCCTTCGGCATCGGGGATGTCGATGCGGTCCCGGTCAGGACGCTGATGGGTGATGATCTGGACGTAACGGGCGGTATCCCCGTCTGCGCTGAACCGCTGTTTCGTCAGGGTGGCGTGGTAGCTCACCCGGTCCGGGGCTTCCATGATCTTCTGAAAGGTGATGTCCGGATCGATGCCGCGGGCCGGCGCGATCATCGCGATACACGCCGTCGTGACGAAACAAAGGAATAAAGGCCGTAACCGCATCTCGTATCACCTATTCCTTGTAGTTGACCATGACGGAACCCAGGGTACCGCTGGTAAATACGCTCTGGTCCTCGATCAGGGCGTGTTCCTGCAGGATGAAGAACATATCGTCATCCGAAAGCGTGCGCTGGACGGACGGAGGCTCGACCGGCTGGATCGACTGCCAGATAAGCCCTCCCGCCACCAGCAACAGCACGGCCGCCGCTGCAACGAACCGGCCGGGCTGCTCGCGAACAGGCGCGTCCCTTCCCTTCATGCCCGGCACCATATGGGCATGCGTCGTGCGCTCGAGCACCGCGGTCTGGACTTCCGCTATTGTTACCGCCTCGGGTTTCTTCGGACGGCAGCAGCGCAACATGCCGCGGACGGACTGCAATCCGCGCAGTTCCCGCGCGCAATCAGGGCAGGACTCGATATGACGCGCAATCTCGGCGACCTCCTGGTTGTCGCACATGCGCTCCAGGTATCGGGTGAGGCGCTTCTTTATCTGGTTGCAGTTCATGGCGCGTTCCTATAGATCAAGGTGTCCGGCCAGTCGCTTGGACAGCACGCGCTTCAACTTGAGCCGTCCGTGATGCAGCCGGGACATCACCGTACCTTCGGGACACTGGAGGATTTCCGCGATCTGCCTGTGCGAGAGACCTTCCAGGTCGAACAGCACGACAACAGTCCTGTGCCGCTCCGACAGGGTATCCAGCGCGGCCATGATCGACCGCTTCAATTCATCGCTTTCCAGTACCTCGTGCGGGTTCTTCTCGGAAGAGGCCAGATTGGAAACCAGAAACTGTTGGCCGGCGCCGCCGTTCCGCGAGCCGTAATCCGTAAAGGAGAACATGCGGCGGCGGGCTTCCCGCTTGCGGAAGTTGATGCACTTATTTATCAGTATGCGGTACAGCCAGGTCGAAAACCTGTACTGCGTGTTGAACCGCTCCCGCGTCCTGAATACTTCGAGGAACGCGTCCTGGACGAGATCGCGCGCGTCATCGTGACTCGCGAGCATCTGGTATGCCACGGAATACGCCTTCTCGCTGTAGCGCCTCGTCATTTCGTCGAAGGCCGGACCGTCACCCGCTTTAGCCCGTTCCATCAACCCGCGTTCTTCTTCGCGCCGGTCTTCGCCCGCGCCGCGCGCAGCCGGTTTTTTCCGTCCCTCGACCAAATGCACGTTCTTGACGGTGTTCATCCGGTTACAGACCCTCCTGATCCTTCCCTTTCCTGCCCGTTAATTAAACCCGTATACATATTTATGTTTGTTATCTTCAACAATTCAGCCTGACCAGAGCCCTTCCGCGGTATCGAAAATCAGACCAGGCCTATTTCGTTGGATTTTCGGTACATCTCGAGCGCCTTGTCGGCCTGCTTGCTTTTGTCGTAGATCGTGCCGAGATACCGATACGCCTGCCCGTTGCGCGGGTCATGGCGAAGCAGGGCTTCAAAGTGCTCGATCGCTTCCGTGTGCTTCTCCACGTGACAGTAAGCCTTGCCCAGCTGCAGGTGCACCTCGGATTTCGTCCGGTCCACGTCCAGCGCGCGGGAGAGCACCCTGATCGCGTCGTCGTAGGTACCTATGGTGATGTAGAGCACGCCGAGCAGGTAGCAGGCCCGGTAGGAATACGGGTCGTATTCCAGGACGCGAAGCAGGTCGGTCCTGGCATCCTCGTACTGCCCCATCTCCACGAACAACTCCGCCCGGTCGACCAGCGTTTCCAGGTGGCCGGGATCGTTTCCCAGCGCGCGGTTATAGTGCTGGAGGGCGGTTTCCTGGGCGCCGAGGCGAAAGAACATCCTGCCCAGGCTGCCCGTCGCGGTGGCGTGTCTCGGCTGCCGTTCGAGTATGCGCCTGTACTGCTGGATCGCCTGTTCGATTTTGCCTTTGTTCGCGAGGACTTCAGCCCTGGTCATCATGGCGGAGATATCGTCGGACCGTTCTCTGGGCGTCTCCTCGACCTGTTGCACCGTGTCGGCGGCCACCGGTCCGGTTTGTTCCGCGGAAACGGGAGACTGCTGCGCGACGATGTCCTTCAACGTATCGAAGGGCATGAAGTGGGGGATTCGGCGGTCGTTCAGCCGCAATTCCACGTTGGTATTCAGGTCCCGGGCCGTACGTGCTTTTCTGACCTTCACGTTGAAGGCGCCGAAACGGTGCAGATTCACCCGCTCGTCCCGGTGCATCGCCTCGGTAACTTCCGACAGGAGTCCGTTCAGCACGACTCTTACCTTGTGCCTGGATACCTGCAAATCGGATGCCACTTCTTTTACAAGCGAATCTCTGTTCATTATGCTCCGATTGTGCCGGGGCGAAGCCGCGACCACTTCCGAAGTACCCGCTCCCGAAGTGGCCGTTCCCGAAGTGGCCGTTCCCGCGGATCATCGGCCGCCGAACGACGGCATACGCCGGTGAGGTTACACGGGATTAACCGATGAGATTATCCGGTGGCCAGGCACGCGAGCGCTTGCCTGAATCGATTGACTGTGAGGTGAATCTGTCGTGACTCCGAAAATCGGCCGTTCCCGGCCGCATGTCAAGCAAGAATGAACGGCGCGCGCACATTTGGCCGCCGGTGAGACGCCTGACGATAGGCGCGCACGGACGTTACGTCGGGGATCGCTCGTCGGATGCGGACACGTAGTACCGGTACAGGTCTTCGATTTCTCCTTCGCCGGCTACCTCGTCAAGCACCAGGAATCCGTAACGGAGATGGAGGCTGTCCGATGCGGGGATCGTAAGGTCTTCTTCCATGAGCGGCCCGGTGCCCAGGAGATTGCGCCGGGTAAACCACTGCACCGGGTGGCGAAGGTTCCGCGGATGGTCCATCATGACCACCATGCCGCCCTGGGCGCCCGCGGCGGCGACCCATCTGTCCCGCGTTCTCATGATGGCTTCGTGACCGCTGAGGCCGCTGCCGCTGGTATGGTGCGCATCGGCGAAGGGCGGTCCCATGCGCAGGATCAGCCCGCTGTAACGGGCGGCGCGTGACGCGCCCAGGGTGACTTCTTCCTCGACGGGGGTGATCACCGAGTCGATGAGCCAGAGGCAGCGGCCAGCCTGGTCAGCCTGGCCAGGCTCGCTGACCGCCGCGGTCTTCAGGAAATCGAACCGGCGCGTCTCCCGGATTACCGGGTGATCGTTGCGGTCCAGCCAGGTGAGGCGCTCGCCGACGGCGACGCCGGATTCGAGGTCGGCAACCTCTATGAACTCATCGTGACGCTGCACGCCGTGGCTGCCGGGAACGGGAACGTACTTGCCGTGCTCCGGAAGGTACCATGAACCGCCCCAGAAATTCGTATCGTTAACGTGTACCCAGCCGAAATACAACCCCAGATGCCAGGTGTGGTCCTCGGGGCGGTATTCACTGATCAAACCGCCGGAAGAGGTGTAAACCGGATGAAAACAGGGTTTGGGCGACTCGTCCCGGGGCAGATGGCCGGTCGCGGCATTGTACCGGCACAGCAACTGGCCGCCGCTCCGGCCCGCGTAGACCTCGAAGCCCTTCCCCTCGTTGACTTCGAGACGAAGATGGCTTAGGTTTCTTTTGAATGCGTCCCGGGGCATGGCTGGTCCGGTTACGTAGTATATTCGAATCGACGAACCTGGTGCAGGTCCGATCGGCATCTATGAAGTGCTACGCGGTACTGTTTTCCCTGCTGTTGATCCCCGCCTCGGCGCAAGCCGCCACGATAAGCGGATTCGTCACGGACCGCAACAGCGGCGAGTACCTGCTTGCCGCCAACGTGTTCCTGAGCGGCACGTCCCTCGGCGCCCTGAGCAATGATAACGGCTTCTACGCGATTACCGGGATCCCCGAGGGTTCCTACGAACTCGTCGTGTCTTTCATCGGATACGAGACGTTCCGGGATACGCTGAGCCTCGGTCCCGATGCCTATCTCCGACGGGACGTGGAACTCGTACCGACCCTGATAATCGGCGACGAAACCGTCGTAGAAGCGGAAAGATACCGGGACGAGCGGCTTGCGCAACCCGGGTTCGTCGCCCTCCAGGCCGCGGTCTTGAAAGAGTTGCCCGCCATCGGAGAAACCGATCTGTTGCGCAGCCTTCAGCTCCTCCCGGGCATACAGGCCTCCTCGGACATCAGCAGCGGCCTGTACATACGGGGAGGCGGCCCCGACCAGACCCAGATCCTGCTCGACCAGATCCCCCTCTATAACCCTTCGCACGCATTCGGTTTCTTTTCCATCTTCAACCCGGAAGCCATCAAGGACATGCGCCTGCACAAGAGCGCCTATCCCGCCAGTTACGGCGGCAACCTCGGCGCGGTCCTCGACGTGACCAACCGCGACGGCAACCGAAACAAACTCGGCGGTTCGGGCGGGATCAGCCTCATCTCGATGCGTACCATGATCGAAGGCCCCCTTGCGAGCGGCTCGTTCATGGTCTCGGGACGGCGTACGTACCTGGAACCGATCCTGGCCTATATCCGGTCGCGCGTGGAGGATATCCCAAGATATTATTTCTATGATGTAAATGCAAAAATCAACCAGAATCTGTCCTACTCCGACAACCTGGTCCTGAGCGGATACTTCGGCCGGGACGATCTCAATCTCGAGACCAGCGAGGACGACCTCTTCAACGTTCGCTGGGGCAACTCGGCGGTCACGGGCAAATGGACGCACCTGTTCTCGCCGACGCTCTTCGGCAATTTCATGGTATCCGGCAGTGACTACACGAGCCGGCTTTCGGCGAATTTCGACGGCACGGAGATCCTGTTCAGGAACAGCATTCGAGACATCAGCGTCAAGGGCGACCTGGACTACGTCGCCGATGGGGCGCACGCGCTGAAGGGAGGTTTCCGCGCTTCGGCATACCGGTTCAGTTTCATCAGAAGCTTCAACCAGGATGACCAGCTCGACCTCAGGCTGAAACCCTATGTGATCTCGGTATATGCCCAGGATCAGTGGCAGGCCCGGGCTTCCACCTCGGTACGCCTCGGGTTGCGCGCGAACTACTACAGTGAACGCGAAACGATAGACCTGGAACCTCGCCTGTCCATCAGCCACCGGCTGTCCGAAGGACTGCGCCTGAAGGCGGGCGGCGGGCGGTACCACCAGTATCTGCAGCTCATCACGACGGAAGGCTTCAGCGGCGGTGATTTCTGGGTGCCGCTCGACGGTAGCGTGTCCCCCGGACAGGCGTGGCACTACGTTATCGGGGCGAGTTGGGATCCGGCGCCGAGTTACCGGCTCTCGCTCGAATCCTACTATCAGCGGCTGGGCAACCTGGTGGTCGTGGACAACACGCGGGCGGTGGGCGGCGACGAAACCCGGTCGGAGGATGTGTTCATCACCGGTGGAAAAGGCTATGCCACGGGCGTGGAGGCGTTCGTGGAGCGCATGTCGGGCAGGTTGACCGGATGGATCGGCTACACGCTCGGGTGGACGCGACGGCAGTTTCCGGAAGTGAACCAGGGCAAATGGTATTCTCCGAAATACGACCGCCGCCACGATCTCGTGGTATCGGCCAACTACCGGGCTGGCCGCTGGTCATTCGGCGGCAATGTGATCTTCGCGACCGGACAGGCTTTCACGCCCGCCTCCGCCCGGTACGAATTGCGGGAATCGGCGCGGACCGGCATACGGGAGGACTACTTCCTGCCCGCGGACCGCAACACCTCGCGGCTGCTGCCATACCACAGAATGGACCTGAGCGTCAAGCAGGACTTCCGCCTGTTCGACCGGGACTTTCAGTGGTATCTGCAGGTGTTCAACGCGTACAACCATCGCAACGAATGGTTTGTCCAGTATGATACGGAAGACGAAGAGGTCACTACCGCGGAAGTCGTCAAGATGCTGCCCATCGTGCCCACCGTCGGGCTGAACTACAACTTCTGACCATGAGTAAAACGACCAGGCTGCCCCGCTGCATCACACCCGTCCTGACGGCCGTCCTGCTCGCCGGTATCGCCGCCCATCCGGGTTGTTCGGGGGAGCGGGATCCGGCGACGCTCTTCGGTCCGGACGAGCGCGAAACGATCGTCGTGGATGCCGTACTGTATGTCGATCGCATTCTGCCTGAGATCATCGTCACACGGACCCGCACGGCCGATGCGGTGTCGACCCGGGAGGCCACCTCGGTGAACGATGCCGAAGTTACCGTCATACAAGGACTTGCGGAGTACAGGTACGCGAGTGTCGGTCACCTGGGCCGTTACCTCCCGCCGCCCGGTGCGCCGAGGGTACGCCCCAACACCGAATACCGGCTTCGCGTGCGGGCGCTTGGAAAGGAAGTCCGTGGGGTCACGAGCACACCGGCCCCCCTGGTCATCGATGAGATCGCCGTACTCGAAGAGCCATCCATGGAGGTGATCCGCCTTCTGGATCCCGATTCCGCCGAAGGGAACAGGATCGCCTATCAGGAGGGGCTGATCGAGGTCCGTTTCGATCCGCTCGACGTGGAAGCCTACCAGGTGATCGTCCTGGAACCCGGTTCCGAGGACGGGGGTTCTCCTCCCCTGGAAGCGCGGGACGGCCGGCTGCTGCTGCCCTGGTTCGCCATTGGCTCGTCCGGAGAACACAAAGTCGAAGTGTACGCGCTGGACCGGAACCTGTTCGATTTCCTCAGAAGCGTGGAGGCCTCAGGACAGAACGCCTTCGGCTTCGGCAGCCTGGCGGGCGATACCTTCGAAAGACCGGTTTTCAATCTCGACGGCGGGATCGGCGTATTCGGTTCGGCCTCCCTGGATTCCTTCGGCTTCTTCGTCATTCCGGAAAGTTGAAGCGACCCGGCTTCCTGGCGGTCCGTTGCTTTGACAAATCCCGCTCCGCAGCCTATCTTCCATTGCCCGTTCCTTTCGTTGAACCAGACCTTCCACCGAACTGCGCGGATTCATGTCTGCACCAACGCCCAACAACATCCCCGCCAGCGAGTTCTCCCTCCCGTTTACGATTCTGGCGATCCAACCGGATGACCTGTCCTCGCGACAGGCCGAGTCCTTTACGGTAGTGCTCCTCCGGTACGATGAAAAACCGGAGGTACGTACCGGCCTGGACCTGGAAGCGATCGGGGACCTGGCCGCTGCGGACGCCTCCGGACCTCTGCTCGCCGCCTATGGGCCGGAAGACCACCTGACCGAGCGTCTCTGGCAGATCGCGGCCGGCATCGACGCCGTTGTGCTGGACGTGCGCCTGCTCGCCCGGATCCTGCTGCCCGGGCTGAGGGACTACGAACGCGCAACGGTCGAACGATGCGTCGAACCGAAAACGTCGGGGACCGGGGACGCGCTGAAGACGGCGGTGCTGTGCCGGGTACTGCTGGATTTGCTGGCGTCCCAGCATCCCGACACCGTAGAAACGCTGATCCTGCTCGCGGAGGGCACCGGAACGGGGCTGGAGCGTCTGCTTGCCCGGATGACGGTCCAGGCAGCCCGGACGGTCCAGACGGCCCGGCCGGCCGGCCTCGGTGGTAACGGGTCCCGTAAGGACATTCCGTCTACTTCGGGGGAAAGTCCGTCGATCGCCCATACCGCACTCGGTCCGCCCACGATCGGCGACGGTTCGTGCGATACCGACGAAGCGGACGGTGATCTCGATCCGATGGACACGGAGGAGCTGGCCCGCATGTTTGAGACCGGCGGGCTGTTCGAAAGCAGCATGGAAGGTTACGAGCAACGGCCGCAGCAGGTATCCATGGTCCGCAGCGTCGCCTGCGCGTTCAACGATGGCGAGGTGTTGCTGGTGGAAGCGGGTACGGGCACGGGGAAATCGCTTTCCTACCTGACGCCGGCCCTGATCTGGGCGGTGCGAAACGATCAGCGGGTCATCGTATCCACCAACACGAGGAACCTGCAGGAACAGCTGTTCTACAAGGACCTGCCCTTCCTGCTGGAGAATCTGGGGCTGCCCTTCCGCGCCACCCTCCTCAAGGGCCGGTCCAACTACCTGTGCCTGGACCGGTGGCGGCAGGTCACCCGGCGGCCCGCGGACCATCTGACCGCGGAGGAACGGGAAGCCGCGATCCCCCTGGCCGTGTGGGCGCGGGAAACGCAGACGGGGGACATTTCCGAGCACGCGGGATTCAACCGGGGCGCCGGAGCCGGCCTGTGGGAGAAAATCAACGGCGAGGGGACCGCCTGCCCACGGTGCGTGCTCAAGGAAGCTTGTTTCGTCAACCGTGTCCGAAGGGCGGCCATGGCTTCCCACGTGGTGATCATCAACCACGCTTTGCTCTTTGCCGATCTCCAGTCCGACCATGCCGTGCTGTCCCGGTACAGCCATCTCATCATCGACGAAGCCCACAACCTGGAGCGCGCCGCCGTGCAGCACCTGACCCTGGAAGTGGGAGGCTGGCGCATGCGCCGCGTACTGGGCAGGATGCATGCACCCGAATGGGGCGGGACCGGTGTGCTGGCAGGGCTGGACAGACTGGCCAAAAAAGCGGCGGACAACCTGGATTGGAAGACTCCGCTGGAGGCGGGCACCCGCATGGCCATCGACCGGATCACGGAGGTGAACCGCCGGATCGAGGACTTCTTCCGCATCGCCAGCGACGAAGCGTTCGGCCAGTCGGACGATGGGTCGGTCCGTCGGACCAAACTGAGGTACCGGGCCGAAGACGAGTATGCCGGTATCCTGAAGTCATCGGCGCGGGTGCTCATCGAGGGTCTCGCCGGCCTGCGCGAGTCCCTCGGCATGCTCCACGCGACGCTGGACCAGGTCCACGATTCGTGGCTGGACGACCGGGAATCGCGCGGGAACGCCATTGTGGCCGCCATGGACTTCTGCTCGGCAATGGAAGAGGCACTCTTCGTACTGACGGAGGCGAACGAGGGAGAGCGCGTCTACTGGGTTGAAGCCGCCAGGTCCCAACCCCTGTCGTGCGTCCTGACCGCCGCGCCGCTCCGGGTGGCGGACCGCCTGCACGACGACCTTTTCCGCCCTTTGCGCACGGCCGTGCTCACATCGGCCACGCTGACGGTCGGAGACCGTTTCGACTATCAGCTCGAACGGCTGGGGCTCGACCGGATCGATCCCCGGCGGCTCCAGGTGCGGGGCATCGGTTCGCCCTTCGATTACGCGGACCAGGTGCTGGTCTGCGTGCCCGCCGCCTTTCCGACGCCCAGATCCGATGCTTTTCAAGACTCGGTCAGCCGGCTCATCCTGGACTTGGTCGTTTCCACCATGCGGAGCACCCTGGTTTTGTTCACCTCGTACACCCAGTTGAACCGGACCTACCAGGACATCGAACCGGACCTGGCGGAACACGGCGTGGCCGTGCTGGCGCAGGGCACGTCCGGACCGCGCTCGGCGCTGCTGGATCGTTTCCGCAGGTCCGATACCGCCGTTCTGCTGGGCACCGACAGCTTCTGGGAGGGGGTCGATGTACCGGGAAAGGCGCTGGAGATGGTCATTCTGGTCAAGCTGCCCTTCGCGGTGCCGACCGAACCGCTGGTCCAGGCGCAGGTGGAACGCCTGGAAGACGCGGGGCGCAACAGTTTTTTTGAATTCCAGGTACCGGAGGCGGTCATCAAGTTCAGGCAGGGCTTCGGCCGGCTCATCCGTTCCACCCGGGACTACGGCGTCGTCACCATACTGGACCAGCGCGTCGTCGGTACGGCGTACGGACGCTTGTTCCTGGAATCCCTGCCGGCGGGATCGGAGATCTACCCCGATGCGGACGGCCTGGTAGAGGGGGTGACCTACTGGTTCCGCGCGAGAGATAAACGCCGGGTCGAACGCGGTACTTACATCACGTAGGTTGCACGCTATACACAAGTTTTACGTTATGAATCAGAAGTCGCCATCGCACCTGTCCGCGATCGGATCCGTGGTCGTATTCGGCAGGATGATCAAGCTTTCCCACAGTATTTTTGCACTGCCCTTCGCTATGGCCGGCGTGGCCCTGGCCGCTCGGAGTCATGGGATCGAAGGGCTGCAACTGGTGTGGATCGTCATCGCCATGGTGTCCGCCCGGAGCGCGGCCATGGGATTCAACCGGCTCGCCGATCGTGTGATCGACGGGAAGAACCCCCGCACGTGGGACCGGGCGTTGCCGAAGGGACGGATCGCGCCCCGCGCCGTCGCCCTTATCGTGGGCGCGTGCTGCGCGCTGTTCGTCTTTTCCGCCTACCAGCTCAACGAACTGTGCCTCAGGCTGTCGCCGATCGCCCTGCTGGTGATCCTGTCGTACTCCTATTTCAAGCGCTTCACCTGGGCCACTCACCTGGTCCTGGGCCTTGCCCTCGCCATCGCTCCGGTAGGCGCGTGGATTGCCGTGACCGGCGCCTTCGATCCCGCGCCGCTCTGGCTGGCGGCGGCCGTGTTGACCTGGGTGGCGGGCTTTGATATAATATACGCCTGCCAGGACTACGAATTCGACGTCGCGCAGGGCGTCCACTCGATACCCCGCCGCTTCGGGATCCGGCCGGCTTTGATGGCAGCCCGCCTGCTCCACGCGGCCACGGTCGTGTTCCTGCTGGCCGTCCATCAGGTTTTCGATCTGCACGCGCTTTATGTGTGCGGCACCGTGCTGGCAACCGGGATGCTGGTTTACGAACACACGCTCGTCAAGCCGGACGACCTTTCGAAGATCGATGTCGCATTCTTCAACACGAATGGCCTGGTCAGTGTCGTCTATTTCGTTTTCTTGCTGGGCGATATCCTGTGGCCGATATGAGTACCGCAGACGAAAAGTCCCGGCACATCCGGCGCATGTTCGATCGCATCGGGCACCGGTACGACCTGCTCAACCGCCTGCTGAGCGGATATGGCGATGTCCGGTGGCGCAGGGCCGCGGTCCGCGCGCTGAACGTGTCCGCGGACGACCTGCTGCTCGACGTGGGCATCGGCACGGGCGACCTGGCGTTGGAAGCACTGAATGGCCGTCGGAAGCCGCGGTTGATCGTGGGGGTGGACGCGGCGATGGGGATGATGCGGATTGGCCGGAAGAAGTCGGCGCATCCCGAGCGGCGGGCTATCCGGTTCGTCGGGGGAAGCGCCGAAGCCCTGCCCCTGCGGTCCGGGGTCTTCGACGGCGCGATGGTGGCGTTTGGCGTGCGGAACTTCACCGACCGCGCCGCGGGTCTGCGGAGCATCCGGCGCGTGTTGAAGCCCGGGGGCAGGCTGGTGGTGCTGGAGCTTTCCGTTCCCCGCTATCCGGTGATTCGCCTGTTGTACCGTCTCTATGCCATGCACGCGATTCCCTGGATCGGCGGCGTGATCTCGGGAGACGCGGACGCTTACCGGTACCTGCAGGTTTCGGTGGAAGCGTTTCCTGAACGGGAGCGTTTCCGAACGCTCATGGAGGACGCGGGTTTCGTGGACACGGGCTGGCGCGACCTTACGCTGGGGGTGGCCACGGTCTACTGGGGAGACAAGCGGTCATGAAACATGTCATCGTCGCCGTCACCGGCGCCAGCGGCGGCCTGTACGCGCTCCGGCTCCTGCGGGCTTTGTTGTCCGGCGGCCACCGGGTCAGCGTCGTGCTGTCCGGCTTCGGCCGGTACGTACTCAGGGAAGAAACCGGTCTGGGAACGGGCGGCGACCTGCAGGACGGACTGTCCGGCCTCTACGGCGACCAGGTGAGGAAGGGCACGCTCACGGAATTCAAGATCGGGGACCTGGCGGCGTCGATCGCAAGCGGGTCGGTGCGCACCGACGGAATGGTCGTCATACCGTGCTCCATGAAGACGCTGTCAGCCATTGCCCACGGCACCTCTTCCTCCCTGATCGAGCGGGCCGCGGACGTCACGCTCAAGGAGGCCAGGCCCCTCGTGCTGGTACCCCGGGAAACGCCCCTGAACGTCATCCACTTGCGCAACCTGCTCGCCGCCGCGGAGGCGGGCGCCCGCATCGTGCCGGCCATGCCGGCGTTTTACCAGAAGCCTTCCAGTTTCGACGATCTGGCCGACTTCATAGCAGGACGGGTGCTGAACCTGCTCGGCATCGAACAGAGCCTCTTTACCCCCTGGGACGCGCCATCCGGCGAAGGGGAGTCCGCGGAATGAAAGACCGGGATATTCACCAGGCGATCTCCATCCTTGAGGACGAGACTTCCAGGTGGACCGAAACGGCGTTGACGCTGGTGGCGGAGCAGACCCGGCGCGATCCGTTCCGCATACTGATCGGCACCGTGCTCAGCCTCCGGACGAAGGACGAGACGACCGCGGCGGCCTGCGAGCGGCTCTTCGGGCTGGCCGACACGCCCGCGGCCATGCGGGCCCTGCCCGAGGAGACCGTGGACCGCGCCATCTATCCCGTGGGGTTCCATGCCACGAAGGCGCGCAACATCCTGCAGATCTGCCGGATCCTCGTGGAGGAATACGGGGGCACCGTGCCGGACGAGATCGACACGCTGGTTACGCTCCCCGGCGTGGGCAGGAAGACCGCGAACCTCGTGGTCACGATCGGTTACGGAAAGCCGGGCATTTGCGTCGACACCCACGTGCACCGCATCTCCAACCGCTGGGGATATATCGCCACCCGGAATCCGGACCAGTCGGAATGGGCCTTGAGAGAGAAGTTGCCTTCCGAATACTGGATCCGGTATAATGACCTGCTCGTCATGTATGGCCAGAACCTGTGCAAACCCGTTTCGCCCTTTTGCAGCCGCTGCCGCCTGTCGCCCTACTGTGAACGGGTCGGCGTGGAGAAACACAGATGACGGCGGAATCCGCGTATCCGGTTTCGCGTATCCGGTTTAATAGAGGAGAGGCATCAATGGAAGCATCACTGAATACGCCCAGGGGGCTCGGCCGCGCGCCTCATATCATCGCGGCGTTGTCCGTACCCGTGAGCGAAGCAGGTGAAATCGACTTCGAAGTATTCGCCCGGGACCTGGAAAGAACCGCGGGATACGGGATAGAACCCGCGGTGCTCATGGATACCTACCAGATCAACCACTGCACGCTGGAGGATCAGGTCAGGGGGTTGGAAACGACGCGGGAAGTCATGAACGGGCGGGCTTTTACCGCGGGTGTCTACGTAGAGGACGAGATCCGGGGAGACGGGATCGAGGACATCATCCGGGCGTACCAGGCCAAGATAGAGCAGCTGGAGAACCGTTACGGCGCGAGTCCGATCGTATTCCAGACCGAGCGTTTGAAAAACGCGGACGCCGCTACCGTGATCCACGTCTACGAGGGGCTGGCAGAAGCCTCCCGCGGCGGCCTGAAGGCATTCGAACTAAGCCCGGTCTTCGCGCCGAACGGCTGGATGTTCCCGGATGATGCGCTGATCGAGATCCTGGCCGGGGACAAGTGGGCGGGCGCGAAACACTCGTCCCTGGATCCTTCCATGGAATGGGTGCTGCTGCGGAAGGTCCATCGAATCGGAAAGAAGCTGTACACGGGTAACGACTACGATTTCGCCTCCATGATCTTCAACGGAAGCGACGCGCTGCTGGGTATCGCGACCTTCATGCCCGACAAGTTCAGAGCGCTTGGGGATGCCTTGCGGGACGGCGACCTTGCGCGGTACCACGACCTGGGGAACCGGATGGAGTTCCTGGGACGGGTCGCGTTCCAGCCGCCCGTGCCGGCCTATAAGCACAGTGCGGCCATGGTGAAGAAGATGCGCGGCTGGTACCCCACGGACTACGTGCTGCCCGACAATCCCCTCAGGCGGGACGAGTCGCACCGGGAAGCGCTGCGGGAAGCCCTCGAAAACCTGGACATTCCCTGCGGCTAAAGCGGTCGCTACCTCCGGGTGTACCGCGCCAGGAGACTCGAGATCTCCCGGGTCAGTTCGCTCGTCTTGTCGTCGTCGTGCGAAAGCGTGCTTTCTAGGGCGTCCGCCAGGGCGGCGATCTCATCGCAAAAGGCCTTGTGTTCCCGGGCATGTCTGGTGAGCGCGGCGCGCAGGTCGGCGAGTATCGCCGCCGCCCTCATATCAGGTTCGCCGGGGTCCTCCGAGGCTTCCGTGGTCTGCGTGGCTTCAGCATCCAACAGTTCTTCCGCAGCTTCCGCGCCTTCCGCTTCCACCAGATCTTCCGCGGGCTGCGCATCTTCCGCCGTTTCTACCAGGTCTTCCGCCGTTTCCGCCAGATCTTCGACCGTTTCCTCGTGATCCGTGACCGCCGGGTCGTCCCCGGGCTGGGCGTCTTCCGCCGTTTCCACGATTTCGTCGCCCCGTCCGGACGTTTCTTCCATGTCGTCTTCAGACGCTGGTCCGCCAGCGGCGTTCACCTCGTCCGGACCGATTCCGGCTTGCGATTCGGAGGAAGACTCCGGTGATGGCTCGATATCTTGGGGCGCCCGGCCGTACTGACGGCGCAGTGTACCGTTAGAATCGGGATTCACCGTCGCCGGTTGGTCGATCGGCGGATGCATGAACAGGTCGATGGATTCCCTGGACACGAAGTACCTGCCGTCTTCCACGTAGTATTCCAGCTTGCCGTCTTCGCACATCTGCGTCACCTGGTCGGGCAACCGCTTCATCATGTCCGCAGTTTCCATCAAGGTCATCCACTGCGTCTCCGGCATCTTCTCCTCCCGCGCTTGTAAATATCCTGCCCGCAAGCCCTTGTTCCCGCTTGTTTTCGAGCTCGGATCGTCCGTCGTTACCTAGAAAACCTCACCGGCTACCTGCCTGCCGTCAATTCGCAACTGCAATCTAACGCTCAACAGCGCTTTGGCAAATACTTCCACGCGGTGTTCGTCGGTGCCGATCCGCAGATTCGTGCTCAAAATACGCGTTTTCCGCAACGACACGCGGCGGATGCTGCGGTCCCTGCAGACTCCGTCGACGTACAGCCGGGCGTCCTGGGTCCAGGTGCTGAACGCCCTGATTTCATGGCCTTTGAATTCCGTCCTGCATTCGACGCCTTCCGGGTCCGCCATGTTACTTCAACTCCGTGTGAAGTGCGTCGATCCGCTCATCACGCATTGGCCGCAGTCCTTGTTGCGGCAGGTCTCGAGATCGATCTGCAGCAGGCCCTGCTGGAGGACGGCCCGGTCGATGGAGGCCTTTTTTTCAGGCGTATCGATGAAAAGCAGGTTCGACATGGCCTGAATCACGCTGTTGTTGGCCTGCCGGCCGTAACCAGTATACATTTCCCGGACGAGGTTCATCCGGTCCGACTGGCTGTCCCTGTCGGCCAGGGCGTAGATGAATGGAAGGACCACGTCGACCATCATGCCCCGCTGGCGGTCGCGGCCGATCAGCGCTTTACGCGCCGTTCGCGAGGTCTCCCCGAACACCGTGTGTCTCAACCAATAGTCGCCGGGCGACGGCCGGATCATTGCCTCGAGCTTCCGCGCGGTCTGCCGCAGCAAGGCGACGGATCCCCGGTCGGCGCCGGCGGTCATCGGACCGGCGATCAGCGTGTCCAGGCCATCCCGCAGGCCCGACGCGATAAAATAACTCATGGCGGCAAGCCGGACCGTGGGGAAGTTAAAGGGTCTCAGCCGGAAAAACAACCAGTCATGTTCCCGCATGGGACGGGCGGGAATGGACGGGCGGAAGGCTTCCCAGCGCGTTTCTATTTCCCTGACGTACGGGTCGTCCGGGATTTCGCCGCCGTATGAGAGCCGCTGTGAGGGTAGCAGCCCGGCTGCCCCGAAAAGCAAGGCCTGCAGATCGATGATGCGATGGCCGCCCCCTGTGCCGATCTGGGCGCGGATCGTCGCCAGGGGCAGGCGCCGGGCAAGCGACTGGCAGGCATCGGTATTCTTCGTGTAACCCGCGGCCCGCATGGCGTACTCATAGAGCGTCTGTTCCGCAGAAACCTGTTTCATCCTCCCGGACATTTCCGCCGCCTTCTTCCGAAACCGGTCGGACCCCTTCTGGTCCAGCAACGCGTGAACGCGCTCGACCGACAGCAGTTTCATCAGGTTCTGGCAGGGGTAGCTGGCAGGGGCCGGGTCCTCCGTTTTTAGCCGGTATTGTTTTTGTATCCGGTCCAGGCCGTGCCTGAGGTGCTCGGATAACACCAGTGTGGGGACGTACTGCCCGTTCTGTTTCCTGACGGCCGGAAGCTTCTCGTCGTGCCACAGGACGACATGCAGCATGACATTGTTGTAAAGCGGGTCATTCGTATGGCCGTGCCGCCGCCAGTCGGCGGGTTTGATATGGATTTCCACGTCTCCCCTGAGGCGCTTCCCGGGTCCGAAGGACAGGACCGCCTGGAGGAAATCGGGGCCGCTGTCGGGATTCAAGGTGCCGGGATGATGGACCCTGAGTGTTCGGCCGTCGGTGAGCCGGAGTCTTCCGGACTGCCCGGTCCGCCCCGTCCGCGACAGTTCCCTCTGCCACAGATGCCAGATGAGCGCTTCTGCGATATCCGAATCGGCTATTTGAAGCATATTACCTGTTTCAGCTAGTTCTTTCATGCCTGGTCTCTAACCCAATAGTCGGAAGAACATCATCAGTCTCGCATGTCGCAGTCCGAAGGCGATGTGCGGCCCTTCGGTTGTCCGGGACATCAGACAAATGGCACTGGTTTTTTCTGGCGATTGGGTTATAATCCGGTTTGAAGCCGGAAAGCGCCACGTTCATCCGAATCTCACGAGTCCGGTGACCGCGTGACCGCAGCCTATTCCATCCTGCAGATCATCAGCGTGCTGGTCTTCACCCTGTTGTTCGGGCTGTCGGCCATGTTGCTGTCCCCATTCAATCCTTCGGGACGTCTGGTCCACTGGTTCGCCCGCTGGTGGGCGCGAACCCTGTTGTGGGTGGGCCGCGTGCCGGTCCGCCTGGAAGGGCTGGACAATATCCCCGGGGAGCAGCCGTGCGTGCTGGTTTCCAATCATGCGAGCGCGGCGGACATACCCATCCTGTTCGGTTCGCTGCCCATCCAGTTCAGGATCATCGCCAAGGATTCCCTGTTCCACATTCCGGTCCTGGGATGGTGCATGCGGCTGGCCGGCTACATCAGCATCAACCGCACCAATCCGAAGAAGGCCATGCGGAGTCTCAAGAAGGCGGCCCGGCAAATCAAGGAAGGATTTCCCGCGGTGGTCTTCCCGGAAGGCACGAGAACGCGGACCGGCGAACTGCAGCCCTTCAAGGCCGGCGCTTTCCTGCTGGCCATAGAATCCGGCGTGCCCGTCGTGCCCGTGGGGATATCCGGCAGCTTCGACATCCTCGTCCGCGGCAGTTTGAGAATCCGGCCGGACGCGCAGGTCGCCGTGCGTATCGGCAGGCCCATCGCGACCGAAGGCTATACGACGAAGGACCGGCGCGGGTTGGCCGAGCAGGCGCGGGAGGCCGTCGAAGAATGCCTGCGGCGGGAAGGCCGGTAGGGATGGCGCGCCCGGCGGGCTCGGTTTTCAAAGCAGGCAACGCGGTCCTGTTCGATCTCGATGACACCCTGGCCGACCGAGACCGGGCGCGAGACCGGTTCTTTACGTTTCTGTTGACTACATACTTCCCGGACCTTGAGCCGGAAGGAACCCCCTGGTCCGAACGCATGGACATGCTGCGCGGCCTCGATCGGGGAGGGCGGGGCAGCAAGGTCGCGATCCACGACTATCTATTCGGTGAGCGTCCGGTCATGCCGGCTACGGTCTTCGTAGAGCTGATGCGCAGCAGGCTCGCAACCTACACCACCTGGGCAGATGGAGCCGAGACGCTGTTGAGATGCCTTCAGACCAGAAAGCACCCCATGGCCGTGATCACCAATGGTTCTAAATCCCAGCGAGACAAAATCGAAGCCCTGGAAGCGTCGAGGTATTTCGAAGTGGTGTTTGTTTCCGGGGAAGTGGGCATCGCCAAGCCGGACCCCCGCATATTTCGGCAGGCGCTGTCCCGGTTGAACACCGCGCCCGACCAGTCCGTTTTCGTGGGGGACAGCATGGAGCACGACATAGCCGGCGCCAGGAACGCCGGTATGATGACGGTCTACATGAGGAAAGGAGAGGTGGAAGATCCCGATGACGCTTTGTGTGACCTGGTCGTTTCCGATCTCAGGGAGCTGTCGGACCTGGTCATCGGTCTTGACGCCTGTAACTAAATCACCTTTGCAAGGAGATTATGTCAAATGAGACGTTCACCCCAGATCTGGCAATTGGCCCTATGCATCGCCCTCTTCGTGCCCGGCTGCGCGGAAGATACCCCACCCGTAGAAGTGACGGCGACGGCCCCGGATGCGGGCGCGGCTGCCTCGGATGCGGGCTCGGCTGCCCCGGATGCGGACGCGACGGCCCCGGATGCGGGTGCGGCATCCGGCACGGAAACGGATGGCCTCTTGTCGGATCACATGGCCGCCGAAGCTATGCTGACGGCGCACTTCGTGGCGGCCGCGGTAAAGGCGGGCATGAGCACGGAGGAGATTAACGGCGCACTGGCCTCGGTCGCCGATGGGTCCGCCATCAGTGAATTCTGGGTAAGCGACGAGACCGGCCGGGTGGTGTATACGAATGTCCCCGGAGTGGAGTTCGCTTTCCCCACCGACCCGGACGACGAATCCCAGGCGGCGCCGTTCGCGGCGCTGCTGACCGGCAGCCAGTCTGTCGTCGACCAGAATTTCATGCCCCGTGAACTGGACGGCATGGTCTTCAAGTACGTGGGTGCGGCCGGGGTGGACCAGGCGCGCATCGTGCAGGTAGGCGTGGCGGCGCCGGCGGATTCGGATGTGCCCTGATCGACCGCGCGGGATCCATCCGGTCGCCGAATGATCGCCCGGGCGGTCCGGCTGGCCCGGGCGGTTCGGCTGGCCCGGGCGGTCCGGCTGGCCGGTGTTTCCTCCACTGAACGAACGGAACTATCGATGCACACCGTAACGGCAAGCGTCCACTACGAGATCACGCCGCCGTGGGCGATCCTCGAACGCAAGCTCATCGACACGATAGACGAAGCGGTCCATCCCTACATCGAGAAGTACACCCGCCCGGACGGGTCGCTGATCTGGGCGGATACCTGGTCCGGTAGCCGGGACGGGATGGATGATTTCTACGAAGCCTTCACCAATTTCGCCCAGTGCTACAGCCTGGGTGGCGGCGACCATCTGCTGGAGGCGGCGGACCGGCACTGGGACGCCATCACCCGGCAGCTGTCCCGATTCGGGCGGATCTACCGGGAGTATGAACGGGGATACGACCAGTTTCACCAGAGCGAGAGCTACATCTACTTCTACCATCTCTGCCTTGCCGACCCCGCCAATCCCAAGCTGCACGACCGCGCCAGGCGGTTCGCCGGCTTCTACCTGAACGAATTCCCCGACGCAATGAACTACGATCCGGTGCATCGCATCATCCGGGCGCCCCACAACGGCAGCGGTGGACCCGCCTGGGGGATGAGCGAGGACGACCGCGGGCTTACGTACAATCCCGGCGCCGGCATGCGGGTCTACGGCCTGCCGCTGAGTGACGTACCGGGGATCACGCACGTGGACGATCTCCAGGACCCGGCAAAGGCGCGGGCCATGGGCAGGGCCATGGCCGAGCGGTTCCGCGAGGGCGACGTGGCGAACAACCTTAGCGTCAACGGACTCATCATGAATGCCTATCTGATGACCGGCGACGACAAGTACCGGGACTGGCTGCTGGAGTATGCCGGGGCCTGGCTGGACCGGGCCCGGGAGAACGGCGGGCTCATGCCGGACAACGTGGGACTGGACGGGCGCGTGGGAGCCCTGCACAACGGGAAATGGTACGGCGGCCTGTACGGCTGGACGTGGCCCCACGGGTTCTATAACCTGGGGTTCGCCGCCATCACCTCGGCCAACAACGCCTACCTGCTCTCCGGGGACGCCGGCTGGTTCGATCTGCCGCGGGGCATGATCGACCGCGTGCTGGAGGAGGGAATCGACGCGGATTTCGACGAAATGGCAGCCCAGATCAGCATACGGGATCACTACATCGGTGTCGACCGCAGCCTTGGTCCCGACCGGCGGACCTTCCTCACGCCGTACCGCTACGGCGACCAGGGCTGGATGGATTACCAGCCCATGCCCGTGACCTATCCCCTGAACGTGTGGAACGTGTCGGAGGCCGACGAGGACCGGGCGCGCATGGATTTCCTGCGCGAGCGCAGCGGCTACGACTGGTCGGCCGTGGTGCCCTTCAGGGACAAGGGCGACATGCATCACGACGAGCCCTGGCTGCTCTACCTGCGGGGAGAGAATCCGGATTACCCTGAACGGATGCTGGCGGCCGCCCACGCCCTGGTCTGCCATCGGCTGGCACAGATCCGCGCCGATGATTCGGATCTGGAAGCCGGACCGGGCATTCATCTGTGGCAGCAGTTGCAGCCCGTGACCACCGAGGCCCTCGTGCAGCTCACCATGGGATGTCCCCAGGTCATCTACTACGGCGGCATCCCCAACGCGCGGCTGCGCTACTTTGACGCCGACCGCAAACGACCGGGGCTGCCGGCCGACACGGCCGCCCTCGTGGACCGGATCGAACCGTCCAGCGTGGGCGTGCACCTGGTCAATCTGCACCCCGCGGAAACCAGGCGGGTCGTCCTGCAGGCCGGCGCCCTGTCCGAGCACGCCTTTCGCAGTGCTTCTTACGATGCGACCGACACGCCGTACCCCGGCGCCACGGGCGCCTACGCCGCGCCGAAGGCCTCTGTACTCCGCCAGTCGCTGCGGGTCGACGATTCGCGTCTACGCGTGGTGCTGCCACCGGCCACCCGGATCCACCTGGACCTGGAGATGGCCCGGTACGTAAACCGGCCTCGGTACGAAACCGCCTGAGCGATCATCCGGTGAATTCGAACCGGCGGATGAGGTCCAGCTCCCCTGGGTCGAGCGGGGTGCCGTCGGGATGCATCATGTCGTGCTGCCAGACCGCCGGGGTGGGATCGCCCTGCTTCGACTCCCAGGCCAGGTAGGTCTGCGTCCTCCCCGCCACGAGCCCCCAGTTGTACCAGGCGATCCGGTTTTCCGCGAAAACGGGAAGCATCTCCGCGAAGGTGTTGCCGTGGTGCCGCCGCAGCCATTCGGTGCAGATCACGGGCCGGCCGTGCGCATTGCACCGGGCGAGGCTGGGACCGATGTCTTCGGCCGCCCCGTAGTAGTGGAAGGTGACGACGTCGGACAGCTCGAACAGCAATGCGGAGAGATCATCTTCGAAGGCGTTCCAGATCCACGGCCCCGTGGTGAGCGGCTGCATGGGGTCGACAGCCCGCGCCCAGGTGAAGGCGTCCTCGACGAGCGGCTGGCTCCGCAGGTCGTCGTCCGGTTCGTTGTACAGGTCCCACACCAGCACGCGCGGGTCCGATCCGAAGCGGCCCACGATGTCCTTCACGTAGCGCTCGAGACCCGGCCAGGTGTCCCGGTCGGCCAGGCGTTCGAACCCCGGACTCGGCACCCACTGGCTGTTGTGCACGCCGGGCACCGGGCCGTCCTGGGGTCCCAGGTAAGGGTCGCGTCCCCCGAAGAAGCAATCGCAGAAGAGGATGACCATGGTGCTGATACCGTGCCGAGACGCGATGGACAGGAACCGGTCCATCCGCTCCTTCAGACCCTCGGGGTCGTCTTCCCAGACCAGGTACTGCACGAAGATCCGCACGCTGTTGTAGCCCGCCGCGGCGGCCCAGCCCAGTTCCTGGTCGATGGTTTCCGGGTCGAAAGTAAGCGCCTGCCACATCTCGGTCATGTTCACGGCCGTGCGCGGCAGGTAGTTGCAACCGCGTATGACGCCTGTGTCACGGTACCATGCGTGGGCTTTTTCTGTGGACCATCTGGTCATGACATGCCTTTCCGATTCTTGCACGAACGTCGGGCTGCGCCTTCAGTCCGGAAGATCCGCAAGGGCCTCCAGCACGTCCGCGATCCGTCGAAGCGCCTGGGCCCGGTGGCTGATCCGGTTTTTCTCCTCCGCGTCCAGTTCGGCGAAGGTGTTTTCGTAGCCCGCGGGCACGAACAGCGGATCGTAGCCGAACCCCGCGTCGCCCCGCGGCGCCTGAAGGATCCGGCCCTCACAGGCCCCTACCGCGGTCCAGGTGCGTCCGTCGGGAACCACGACCGCCACGACGCATCGAAAACGGGCCGTGCGGTCGGCGTCGGTGATCCCGTCCAGGGCGTCGAGCAGACGCCGGATGTTGTCCTGGTCGGTGGCGTCCCTGCCGGCGTACCGTGCCGAGTGTACGCCGGGCGCCCCGTCCAGGGCGTCCACCTCCAGGCCTGAATCGTCCGCCAGCGCGGTTCTTCCGGTGTACGACGAGACGGTCCGCGCCTTGATGAGGGCGTTCTCCTCGAAGGTTCGGCCCGACTCTTCCGGCTCGGGACAGCCGGCAAAAGACGCGGCCGGCGCGACCCGCATGCCGGGAAGCAAAGCCTTGATCTCGGAGATCTTACCCGGGTTGCGCGTGGCCAGGACGAGGGTCATGTTCGTGGTCTAGTCCCGGGCCAGCGCCTGTTTCTGAAGGTCAATCAGCCGGTTTACGCCCTGTTTGCCGAGGTCGAGCATGGCGGCCAGCTGATCCGTTGAGAAGGGGTGGTGCTCGGCGGTGCCCTGGATTTCCACCAGGTCGCCGTCGCCGGTCATGACGAGGTTCATGTCGACGTCCGCCGTGGAGTCTTCGTCGTAGCACAGATCAAGCATGGGCACGCCGCCGATGATGCCTACGCTGATGGCGGCGACCGAGTCACGGACGGGGTCGCGATCGATCAGCCCTTGCCGCGAAAGCCAGGACACTGCGTCGCGAAGCGCCACGAAACTGCCAGTGATCGACGCGGTCCGGGTTCCCCCGTCGGCTTCGATGACGTCGCAATCAATGAGGATGGACCGTTCACCCAGGCCGTCCAGATCGAATACGGCGCGGAGCGACCGCCCGATGAGCCGCTGGATCTCCTGCGTGCGCCCGGAGACGCTGCCGCGCCGGCCGTCGCGGGACACCCGCGTGTTCGTGCTTCGCGGCAGCATGCCGTATTCCGCCGTGACCCAGCCCCTGCCGCTCCCTTTCAGAAAAGGCGGGACGCTCTCATCCACGCTCGCTGAACAAAGCACGGTCGTTCCGCCCATGGAAATCAGTGCGGATCCCTCAGCGTGCCGAAGGTAGTTGCGCCGGATCTCGACGGGACGCAACTGGTCGGTCTCCCGGCCATCGATCCTGGACACAGGCGTCACTGCTTCATCCTTTACTTTTGCGTGAATGCTTTTGTGTGGACGTACGGACGGTACCGCGGCACGGAGACCGCGCTACATGTTCTCTTCCTCTTCCGCGATGAGCGCGAGGGCGTCGCGGGGGTCTTCCGCGGCGATCAGCTGTTTTCGCAGGTTGTCGTGCCGAAGCAGGCGGGAAATGTGGGCGAGCGCCCGGATGTGGGGACCGGAGACGTTCAAGGGGGACACGAGCAGGAAGAAGAGGTAGACCGGCTGTTCGTCGAGGGACTGGAAATCCACGCCCTCCTTCTTGATCCCGAGCACCCCGACCAGCCTGTCGACGGCTTTGCACTTGCCGTGGGGAATGGCGACCCCCTTCCCGATCCCGGTGCTCATGATTTTCTCGCGTTCCAGGACGGCCTGGAGCACTTCCCGGTTGTCGCTGATCCGGCCGGACGCGGTCAGTGCCGAGGCCAGTTCCTCGATCACTTCCTGTTTCTGCGTGGCCTTAAGGTTGACCAGGATAGCCTTTTCATCCAACAGTTCCGTCAAGCTCATGCCGTACTCCTGAATACCGATCCATCCATTAAAACGGAATCGCTACAAAAACCTGTGTGATTCTATGTACCCGCCCCGGAATTGTCAATAACGATTTGGACGGCTTCCGGGTCCGACGGTGAAGCGGACAATAAAAAGCCGCCTGACTACGTCGTCAGACGGCTTCTTGTTCCCTGGCATTCTTCGGCAGTGCGCCGGTTCAGCCGCCGGCCCGTTCCGCGAAACTGTCGGCCGTCATGTTGGCTGACTCGAGAAGCGTTTTGAGATCGTGCCATTTCTCAGCCGCATTCAGTTCATTCAATTGCACCGTCAGCGAGTCGGCGAATGCCGAGGCTTCCTGGGCGAGCGCACGGGCGGCCTGGCCGCGTCCCCGCTCGATGCTGCCCGAAATCTCTCCCCAGCGTTCCAGGAATGCCGGCAGGGCTTCATCGACCTCGCGTTTGGTCAACTCCTTCTGCACCACGGATTCCTGGCTGGCCGATTCGAAGAGCGACATGGCGTTTTCGGCGGCGGTCTTCGCGTCGCCGTATTCCTCCGCGTCCATGTGCGTCCTGGCCATCTCGAGTTCGGCGGCCGCCGCTTCGTATTCAGCCGGTGCGTACTTGTCGACCTCGGCTTCCATGGCGGCGGCCATGGCATCCTCGGCCCCGTTCATGGCCTCGGTGGGCGGTCCCGCGCATGCAGCGGCCACGAAGAGGCATGCGACGACGCTCATCGCGGTCAGATAGGCCTGCTTGGACATGATAGAACCTCCTGTTCGAACCGGTAAATGAAGTATGTCGGATCGCTTGAATCGGAATCGAATGACCGGGTAAGGCAATACTTCAGCAGTATAACTCAAATATAATAGAACGGTTCGAAAAGGTGTCCAGCAAAAAAGGCGTCAGGCACAAAAAACATGGCCTGCCGGGGGGATGAATCCGGTGGGCTGGGTCCGTGGTTGCCAGGCGCGCCGAAGGGGTGAACGGGGCCGTGATTACCCTTGACTTTCCGGCCTGCCGACCTTAGTGTGAAGGGTTCGATTCGGAAGCGGTCTCGTCTCGATGGACGAACCGTTGCGAGAGCCGTCCATACGCCGAAAGGACCAACGCGAATCATGGTGTCTGAAGACCTCCTCAGGAAGCAGTTGGATTTCGTGCTGCAGGATACCAGCTTCGACCTGGGTGAGAAATTCGAAGGCAAGGTCAGGGACAACTACCGGCTCAACGGGAAACGGATCATCGTGACCACCGATCGGATTTCCGCCTTCGACCGGGTGCTGTGCGCCCTTCCCTTCAAGGGCCAGGTCATCAACCAGACCGCGGTCTACTGGTTCGAACGGACCCGGCATATCATTGAGAACCACCTGATCGACGTGCCCGATCCGAACCTGCTCGTAGCCAGGGAATGTCAGCTGATTCCGGTCGAGATGGTCGTCCGGGGGTATCTGACCGGCGTCACCACGACGTCGGCCTGGTACCACTATTCCCGGGGGAGCCGCGACTTCTGCGGCAACGCGCTGCCGGACGGCATGAAAAAGAACCAGGCCTTCGACCGGCCCATCATTACCCCTTCGACGAAGCCGGAGAAAGGTGCGCACGACGAGTCCATCTCGGCGGAAGAGGTGCTTCGCAGGGGCCTCGTGGACGAAGGCGCGTACCGCGAGATGGAAAGGGCGGCCCTGGCGCTTTTCGCCTTCGGGACCGAACGGGCGGCCGCCAACAACCTGATCCTGGTGGACACCAAGTACGAATTCGGCCTCTTCGAGGACCGGGTCGTGTTGATCGACGAGATTCACACCCCCGACTCTTCCAGGTTCTGGATCAAGGATACCTATGAAGATCGATTCCGCCGCGGCGAGGAACCGGAGAAGATGGACAAGGAATACGTCCGCGGATGGCTCGCCGACCGCGGTTTTCGCGGCGACGGTCCCATACCGCATATACCGGACGAGATCAGGATCGAAGCCGCCCGCCGTTACATTACAGCCTACGAGATGATCACCGCCAGGGCTTTCGAAGCCCGGAACGAGGATGTGTTGCAGCGGATCACCCACCGGCTGCGGAACCCCATGTAGCCGAACCGCTCTCGTATGCGCCTGCCAACCCTCCTGGACATCACGGAAGCATCCCCCGTCGTACAGCGGTATCTCACGCTGGCCGCCGATGACGCCCGCACCGCGCGGGTGTCGGGGCTCGCCGGCTCTTCGCGGTCTCTGCTGCTCGCCCACGCGCACCGGAAACGGGGCGGCGCGACGCTAGTCATCGTGGAGGACACGGACGCCGCCGAGGAGATGTACGAGGATGTCTCCAGCCTGCTGGACCCCGATGACGTGGCGTTGTTTCCTCCCTGGGAGGTGTTGCCCTACGACCAGGTATCGCCGCCGGGGGACCTGTCGGGAAGGCGCCTGGGCGCGCTGCACGCCCTGATGAACAACCGGCCGCTGTTCGTCGTCGCGACGGTCCGGGCCGTCATGCAGCGCACCATGCCGCCGTCCGTGCTCGCCGGCGCCGTCCTCCAGGTCGTAGCGGGCGCCACCATCCCCTTGTACGAACTTACGGCGCGGTGCAACCGGCTCGGTTACGAACGGACGGACATGGTGCAGGCGCCGGGCCACTTCAGCGTGCGGGGAGGTATCGTCGACGTCTATCCCCACGGGATGGAACAGCCGTGCAGAATCGAGTTCTTCGGCGACGAGGTGGAATCGATTCGCCTGTTCGATATATACACCCAGCGGTCGTCGCGGAACATCGGCGAGATGACGGTGCTTCCTAACCGGGAAATGATCGACGACCCGGAAACGCGCGACGACGTGATACAAAGGGTAAAGTTGGCCGGAGCATCGCATTCGATCGACGCGTCCGAACTGGTGTCCCATATCGAGGACGGCGGCCTGTTCGAAGGCAGCGAACGCTACCTGCCCTACTTCCATCCCTCCGCCGCCACCATCATGAACTACCTCCCGGACCGTACGTTGATCGTCCGCTGCGAACCCGATGAGCTGGCGCGCGAAGCCGAGTCGTTCGAGGCGGAATACGAAGAAACCCACCAGCGAAGAACCGAGGCGGACGACCTGGTCCCCGGGCCGGAACATGCGATCCTGCACTGGCCCGGTATAATGGAGGAATCGGCCTACTACGGGACGATGGACATGGTGCGCGGCACGCGGGCGGCCGATGGGTGGCTCGCGGTCGGCGCCGAGGCCTCCGGCGTGTACCAGGGAGCGATGGACGTACTGAAGTCCCGGCTTAAGGAATGGAAGGCGGCTGGCGCCCGGGTCGTGGTGGTCTGCGACAACGAAGGACAGGCGGAGAGGCTGCGCGAGATCCTGGGCCCGGACGCCCCCGATATCGACATGCCGGTCGGGCCGATGCACGCCGGGTTCATTCTGCCGGACCTGCCGCTGGTCGTGCTGACCGACGCGGAGATCTTCAACCGGTACCGGAGACGCCGCCGCAAGGTCTTCAAGGAAGGCGTGGTGATCGAGGATTTCACCAGCCTCAGAGAGGGAGACTTCGTCGTCCATATCGACCACGGTATCGGCCGGTACGTCGGGCTGAAGCGCATTAACGTGGATGAACGGGAAAGGGACTGCCTGACCCTGATCTACGCCGGGGACGACCGGGTCTTCATCCCCATCGAGCAGTTGCACCGGGTCCAGAAGTACGTCGGATCCGACGGCGAGGCGCCCTCGCTGTCGAAACTGGGCGGGAGAGCCTGGGAACAGGCCAAGAAGCGTACGCGCAAGGCGGTCCGGGTGATCGCCGAAGACCTGGTCAAGCTCTATGCAGCCCGGCAGGCCAGTCCCGGGTTCGCCTTCTCGGCCGACACCCCCTGGCAGCGGGAAATGGAAGACTCCTTCATCTACGTGGATACGCCGGACCAGGAGCAGGCCTCCACGGACGTGAAGTCGGACATGGAGCAGGCGGTGCCCATGGACCGGCTGATCTGCGGCGACGTGGGCTACGGGAAGACCGAAGTGGCGATCCGCGCCGCGTTCAAGGCGGTGCAGGACGGGAAACAGGTCGCGGTGCTGGCGCCGACCACCATCCTGGCGCAACAGCACCTGACCACCTTCACCGAACGGCTCGCGGACTACCCGGTGAACATCCGCATGCTGAGCCGGTTCGTCCCGCCGAATGAGCAGAAAGCCGTTGTCGCGGGGCTCAGGAAGGGCGATGTGGATATCGTCATCGGCACCCATCGGCTCATTTCCGGCGACATCGACTTCAGCGACATGGGCCTGCTCGTGGTCGACGAGGAACAGCGATTCGGCGTGGTCCACAAGGAACGGCTCAAGCAGCTGAAGACCTCCGTGGACGTCATGACCATGACCGCTACGCCCATCCCGCGGACGCTCCACATGTCGCTGGTCTCCGCCCGCGACATGTCCCTCATCACCACCCCGCCCAGGGACCGGCTGCCGGTACACACCGAGGTGGTGCGTTTCAACGAGGAGGTGATCTGCGAGGCGATCATGCGGGAGGTGGACCGCGGCGGACAGGTCTTCTTCGTCCACAACCGGGTCCAGTCCATCGAGGCGGTCGCCGAGTTTCTCCGGCGCCTTCTGCCCCAGGTGTCTTTCGTCGTGGGCCACGGACAGATGCAGGAAAGGGAACTGGAACAGGTCATGATCGATTTCCTGGACCGCAAGTACGACTGCCTCGTGTCCACCATGATCATCGAATCCGGACTGGACATCCCCAGCGTGAATACCATCCTGGTAAACCGCGCGGACCGGTTCGGACTGGCCCAGCTGTACCAGCTCCGGGGACGCGTAGGGCGGTCCAATCACCGGGCCTACGCCTACCTGATGATACCCGCCGCCGGCACGGTGACCCCCGACGCCCGCAAGCGGCTGGCCGTGATCGCCGAGTATACCGCGCTCGGATCGGGGTTCCACATCGCCATGCGGGACCTGGAGATCCGGGGCGCCGGCAACCTGCTGGGCACGGAGCAGCACGGGTTCATCTCCTCCATCGGTTTCGATCTGTACTGCCGTCTGTTGAAAGAGGCGATGCAGGACCTAAAGGGCGAGACGCGGGAAGAAGCGCCGGAAGCCGAAGTCGAACTGCAGGTAGGTGCTTTCATCCCCGATGACTATATCGCGGACCGGAAGCTCAAGGTTGGCTTCTACCAGCGGCTTTCCCGGGTGGAAGACGAGCAGGAGGTCGCCTCGCTGCGTGAAGAGATGCAGGACCGGTTCGGCCGGTTGCCCGATCCGGTGCGCGTCCTCTTCGACCTGGTTTCCATTCGGCAGATCGCGGCGAGGATCGGATTGCAGCAGCTCAGGGTGCGCGGGAGCGAGATGACCGTGGCCTACCGGGACGGTCTCTATCCATCGCGCGACCGTATCGCCCGGGTGACGGACGATCCCGCGCTGGACATCGAATTCCCCCATGGAGACGGTTTCCGGATCAGGGCCGGACTGACCGGCGAAACGGAAGCCGAACGGGTCGATCTGGCCAAAAACCTGTTGCTCAAACTCCTGTAATTGGTTAATGATACATGCCCGATTGCCGAAGTTTGACCTGCCCGTTGGAGTAAGAATATCAGCATGAAATCCGCGGTCTGTTGTACCGTTATGCTGAACGTGGCGCTTGTCTTGACACAGTGCCAGTGCAGCTCGATTCCGGAAGACCCCGATTCGGTTGTCGCGAGGGTGAACCAGTCCACGCTGACAGTCGATGAACTGGATGCCGAACTGGAAGCCACGGCGTTGTTCGCCGCTACGCCCCAGATGAGAAAGGACCGGGTGTCCGACTGGATCCGGACCGAGCTGCTCTACCAGGAAGCCCTGCGGCTGAATCTGGACAGCGACGTCAAGACGGTCCGGGACCTGGACAGGATGCGCCGGGAGCACCTGGCCAACGTCATGCTGGAACACATGGCCGCCGATTCGGCGATCGTGGTGTCCGACGAAGAGGTCGAGGCCTATTTCGAGACCAATCGACAGGAGTTCGTTTACCTCGTACCGGAACTCAGGGTCTCGGTGATCGTTCTACCGGACGAGACCACGGCCCGGCAGGTCCGTAACCAGTTGTCGCGCCGGAGCGCTACCTTCGAGGAACTGGCGCGGACGCGGTCCATTCACGCGTCTTCGGTCGATGGCGGGGACCTGGGTTTCCTGAAAAGGGCGGATATCAGCGACGTTTCGGTGCAGGAAATCGTCTTTTCCCTGAGTGCCGGCCAGGTTTCGCGGCCCGTACTTTCGGAAAACGGTTCGTTTATATTCAGGGTCGCGGAGCGTCGCGAAGCCGGCACGCTGCCGCCGCTGGACGAGGTCCGCGGCGAGATCGTCAACCGGGTACTGCGGGACAAGCGCCGCGAACTGGTCAGGCGGTACGTCGATGCGTTGCGGCAATCGGCCGACGTGGAAATCCATGACGGGAACCTGATGCGGCCGGAACCCGGCGCGCCGTAGAACCGGCGCCGTAGAACAAGCGCCGCAGACCGGCACAGGAGGAGCATGACCTTCCGATCGATCCCCCGGTATTTCCCGCTGCTGTTACTTGCCCTGGTTCTGGCGGGACGCCCGGCCCAGGGCCAGCAACTGGTGGACTACGTCGTCGCCGTCGTGGACAACGAGATCATCCTCTACTCCGACGTCCTCGAAGCGGTGAAGATGTACCGCATGCAGGAGACGGAGCAGGAGCCGGAAGACCTCCCGAACCAGTTGTTAAAGGACATGATCGACACGCGCGTCGTGCTCGCGTACGCGCGCAGGGACAGCGTGAGGGTACCCGCTGAACAGGTAAACGGCGCGGTGCGCCAGATCATCGACCAGTACACGGAACGGCTCGGTTCCGAGGACGCCCTGGAACAACTGGTGGCCAGTTCGGGCATGACCATGCGGGACTGGAACCGGCTACTCCGGCGCCAGAAGGAGGAGGAACTGCTGCAGCGCAGGCTCGAGGAAGACCGCTTCGGCGAAGTCCGCGTTACCGGCCTGGAAGTAGCCCGGTACTATGAGACACATTATGACAGCATACCGTCGAATCCCATCCAGCTTGACCTGAGCCATATCATGATCACGTCACGCCCGGACCCGGAAGTCGTGACCGCCATGAACGCGCGGATCGAGGAGATACGGCGCCGCATAGCCGACGGCGAGGATTTCGGCGAGATGGCGCGGCGGTATTCGGAAGACCTGAACAGCGCCAGAAACGGCGGAGACCTGGGATTCTTCACCCGCGGCACGTTCATGGCCGATTTCGAAGAGGCGGCTTTCGCCCTGGAGACGGGCAGCGTCAGCCCCACGGTGCAGACGGACGTGGGCCTTCATATCATCAAGCTGGAGGATCGGAGAGACGACCAGATCCGCGTGCGGCACATACTGGTCCAGATCCCGAAGACGGATGAAGACGATCACCGGGCGCTGGAGACGATTTCCATGCTGCGGCAGCGGATTCTCGACGGCGACGAGACTTTTTCCGATGCCGCGGCGAAGTACTCGGAAGACCTGGCCTCCGCTTCCGAAGGCGGCCACATCGGGGAGTTCATGCTCGACCAGTTGCTGCCCCAGTACCAGACCGCCCTCAACGCCGTCTCCATCGACGAAATGACCGAACCCATCAAAGTGGTGGACCAGGGCGCCGTCTCCTATCACATCATGCGGCTGAACGACAGGACCGGGGGCGACAAGTTCACCCTGGACGACCACTTTCAGGAAATCACGAATCTGGCCAAATTCGCCAAGTGGAGCGAGGAGAGGGAACGGTGGCTCAAGGATCTTCGCCGCGAGTTGTACATCGACGAGCGCGGCCTGGACACCCTGCCCTGAATGCCCTGCCCTGAACCGAGATCCGCAACGCGCGTCTAGCGCGTGACCAACCTGCGACATCCCGTGAGATGAGAGTAGATCTCTTTCTGAAACGGTCCCGCATCATCAAACAGCGGGACGCCGCCAAGAAGGCCTGCGACCGGGGTATGGTCACCATTTCCGGAAGGTCCGCGAAACCCGGCCACCAGGTCGCGGCGAAGGACATCGTCGTCGTGGCCTGGCCCGACAGAAGGCTGGAATTCGAAGTGTTGAACGTCCCGGAAGGCAACGTTTCGAAAGACCGGGCGCAATCCATGTATCACGTCCTCAGCGACGAACGCCTGAACGATGACGTTTCAGGCTTCGAAGCCTGTTGATGAACGCCCGCCCGGACGCGAGATCCCTTGAGCATGCGCCACAGGAAAACCCACCCGGCTGATCCGGAGCTTCCCTATAACCAGTTGGCCCCGATATACGATCACGTGATGCGTCACGTGGACTACGATCGGTGGGCCGACTACATCCAGTCGATATTCGAACGGTTCGGGGCGACGCCGAAGGACATCCTTGAACTGGCCTGCGGTACCGGCGTAATGGCGTGTATCCTGGATGACCGTGGATACCGGATGACGGGCATGGACCGGTCGGAGAGCATGATCGCCGTCGCCAGGCAGAAAGCCCTGGACGGCCGCCGGTCCATCGCGTTTCAGGCCGGCGACATGGTAGACATGCCCGTTTCGGGAAGCTATGACGCGGTATTGTGCCTGTACGACAGCATCAACTATATCATGGATGAAGCGGACATCGCCGCCATGATGAATGGTTTGCGCGGGTTGCTGAACGCCGGCGGCCTTTTCGTATTCGACGTCTGCACTGAAATCAACTCGCGCAGGTACTTCCATAACCAGGTCGACCAGGAAAGCAACGGGGATTACTCCTATGTCCGGCGCTGTGAGTATGTCCCCGAGTCGCGCGTGCAGGTCAATGAATTCCAGTTAACCTTCCACCGCGGCGGGAAGCGGTTTTCCACCCGGGAACGCCACGAACAGCGGATCTATCCCGTGGCCCGGCTGGCGGAGATCTGCCGGCAATCCGGCTATCACGTACTCGGCGCGTTCGACGGCTTCGGTTTCCAGGAAGCGTCGGAGCGATCCAACAGGGTCCACTACGTGGTCCGCCCCGCCTGACGGACCGTCACTATGGCTTTCGATTGCGTTATAGGTCACGAGAAGCAGCGGCAACGGCTCATGGAGGCCGTAAAGCAGGACCGTCTTGCCCACGGGTACCTGTTCTCCGGTCCGCCCGGCGTGGGCGCCGAGGCACTGGCCATTGAGCTCGCCTGCGCGGTCAATTGCGAATACGGCCCCGGGGAGCCCTGTGCTCAGCATGGCCCGCGCGTCCCATGCCGCCATTGCCGGCGGATTCGCGCGCTCCAGCACCCCGACCTGCACCTCCTGATCCCCTCTTCATCCGCCCCGCCACCGGATCGGTCTTCCGGCCGCGGCGAGGGCTCGTCCGGCCGCGCGAACGCCAGGGATAAACGCAGGCAGGGCCTGGCCGACCGGTTGGCCGAAGACCCCTACGGCGCCCCGCCCTTCGGCATGAACGATATGCTTTCCGTGGAAGACGTCCGGTCGCTGCGAAGGGAGGCATCGGCCAAACCTTACGAAGGACGGAGGAAGGTGGCGGTCATCGTCGCGGCGGACCGCATGAACGCCGCGGCCTCGAACGCGCTGCTCAAGACGCTCGAAGAGCCTCCGGGTTCCCTGATGCTCATTTTGACGGCGTCCCGGACCGGCAGGCTGCTGCCGACCATCTTGTCCCGTTGCCAACCCGTTTTTCTTTCGCGCCTGCGGGAAGACGAGGTGAAATCGGCGCTGATCGAGCGATATGACGTTGCCCCGGAAGCAGCCTGGGAACTCGCGCGCAGGTCCGAAGGCCGCCTTTCCGAAGCGCTGACGGCCAGTTCGGAGCGGGGTTCGAAGATCCGTGAAGACGCCTTCGCCTTGCTTGAATGTATATACGACGAGACACCGCTGAGCCTGTTCGAGCAGGTAGAATCCCTCGCCGCGTCTCACCGCGAAGAACCGGTCGTGGAGAAGATACTCGACCACCTGCTTTCGCTGTACCGCGACCTGTTCGTCCTCTCCTCGGCAGGTGGGTCCCAGACGCTTTCGAACGCGGACCGCGCGGAGCCGCTGCGGGAACGGGCATCCGGGATGGAAGCGGAGGAAATCGAAAAGGGCATCGCCACCGTCGAGGAAGCCAGGCGGGACATCGCGCGCAACGCCCACGTCCAGCTTGCCCTCCTCGTACTCGTCCTCAGACTCAGAATGAACCGTAGATACGCAGGTCCCCAGCAGTCGCCTGCCACCCAGGCGCCATCCCGCAAGAGACCATCCGGTGAAACATCGTCCCATGCTCTGCCCGCCGCCGATTGATCCGTTGACAAACCCCCTTCCACCCCCTATTCTGATGCTGGAACAAAACCGGTCCGCCAGGAATGATCTACCCGCGTCCGAGAGGCTGTCGTGGCAGAGAAAATACTTGTTACAGACGCGTTGCCCTACGCGAACGGCAAGCTGCACATCGGCCATATCGCAGGCGTCCATCTGCCCGGCAACATCTATGTTCGCTACCAGCGGCTGAAGGGCCGGGACGTCGTGCACGTCAGCGGATCGGACGACCACGGCGTGGCCATCACCCTGGCGGCCGAGAAGCAGGGGATCACGCCCAAGGAACTGGTGGACAAGTACTATCCCGTCATCCGGGGCGCGCTCGAAGACTTCGGCATCGTCTACGACAATTTCTCCCAGACCTCCCGCCCGATCCACCACGAGACGGCCCGGGACTATTTCCGCCGCTTGGAGGAGAAGGGCTGTTTCGACGTGCGCGAGGTCGACCAGATCTACTGTCCGGCAAATGGACGCTTTCTACCCGACCGCTACGTGGAGGGCACCTGTCCCCACTGCGGTTCCGACCGGGCCCGGGGAGACCAGTGCGAGGCCTGCGGCACCATCCTGGACGCCACGCAGCTTATCGATCCCCACAGCGATGTCTGCAAGGGATCCCTCGAGGTAAGACCGGCCAACCACTGGTATTTCAAGCTCGCCCGCATGTCCGACCGGCTGCAGGCCTGGATCGATACGAAGACGCACTGGAAGGTCAACGTGCGCAATTACTGCCAGGGCTGGTTCAACGAGGGGCTGTCCGACCGGCCCATCTCCCGCGATCTGGACTGGGGCGTGGCGCTGCCGATAGAAGACGCGGTGGGCAAGGTCATGTACGTCTGGTTCGAGAACACGCTGGGCTACGTGTCGTCCACCCGGGAATGGGCGGTGGCGCAGGGCGACCCCGACCGGTGGAAGGACTACTGGCTGAACCCGGACTGCAAGCTCGTCAACTTCCTCGGCAAGGACAACATCGTCTTCCACGCGATCCTCTGGCCGGCCATGATCATGGAGCACGGTGATTTCGTCCTGCCTTCGGAGATCCCGGCTAACGAGTTTCTCAACATCGAGGGCCAGAAGCTGTCCACGAGCCGGAACTGGGCGGTATGGCTGGACGAGTACCTCGAGGACTTCCCGCCCGATCCGATGCGTTACTGCCTGGCGTCTATTTCGCCCGAGACCAAGGACTCCGACTTTACCTGGAAGGACTTTCAGGCGCGCAACAACAACGAACTGGCCGATATCTTCGGAAATTTCGTGAACCGGACGCTGACCTTCATCAACCGGTATTTCGATGGCGTGATCCCGGAACCGGGGACCTTTTCGCCGGAGGACCGGGAGATGCTGGCGTCGGTGGCCGGCGCCCCGGACCGTGTGGGCGCCTGTTTCGAATCGTTCCAGGTGCGGGGTGCCGTACGGGAGCTGATCGCCCTGGGAAATCAGTGCAACCGGTACTTCAACGACCAGGCGCCCTGGAACACGCGCAAGACCGACCGGGCGCGTTGCGCCGCCACGCTCCACGTGTGCATGCAGGCGGTGAGAGTCCTCGCCGTGGTCATGTCTCCCATCCTGCCGTTCAGCGCAGAGCGGCTGTGGAAGATGGCGGGCCTGGAAGGACGCGTCGATGCGCAGATGTGGGACGAAATCGAGATCGATGCGTCGCTGTCCGGCCGACCCATCGGCGAAATCGAAATCCTGTTCCACAAGATCGAGGACGATACGATCGACGCGCAGATCGCAAGGCTGGGCCGGTCCGATGCTCGAAAGGACGACGGAACGAAATCCGTCGAAGCGGAATCCGCCGGGGCGGAACGAAACGAACTCGTATCGATCGACGCGTTCCGTGAGATCGATTTGCGCATCGCGGACATCGTGGCGGCGGAACCGGTACCCGGAACGGACCGGCTGCTCAGGCTGCAGCTGCGCATCGGCGCGGAGGAGCGGCAGATCGTGTCCGGGATTGCCCCCGGGTATACGCCGGAGAAACTGGTCGGCCGGCAGATCGTGGTGGTGGCGAACCTGGAGCCCGCAAAAATCCGCGGCGTGGAATCCAGGGGCATGCTGCTCGCGGCCGAAGACGACGACGGCGCCCCCATCCTCCTCGGTCCGGACGTCCGCGTCCAATCCGGTTCATCGGTTACCTGAAATCCGGCCACACGGAACGTACGTCATACAATAACCTGCAACCAATCACTGCCTTGCTGTTCGATACGCATACCCATCTCACGGACGAAGCATTCGACGACGACCGCGCCGACGTGATCCAACGGGCGCTGGACGCGGGCGTGGAGCGCATGGTCGCGGTAGGGTACGATCTGGAGAGCAGCAGGGCCGCCGTGGCGCTCGCCGAAAACCGGGATTCCGTGTACGCCGCCGCGGGCATCCACCCCTGCCATGTCCACGAAGCGCGAGAAGAGGACTATGGGGAAATCGAGAAACTGCTGGAACATCCGACCGTCATCGCCGTGGGCGAAACGGGCATCGACCTGCATTACGACCGGTCCACCTACCCTCGGCAGGAGACATCGTTCAGAAGACACATGGAGTGGGGCGGAAGCACGGGACTGCCGGTTATCGTGCACGACCGGGACGCCCACGCCGAGGTCATGGCCATGCTGGACGAGTTTCCCGGCGACGAAACGACCGCGATCCTGCACTGCTTTACCGGGGACGTCGCCATGGCCGAGAGGGCTGTTTCCATGGGATGCTTCCTGGGGTTCGGCGGTATCGCGACGTTCAAGAACTCGACGGTGGGCGAGGTGGTCTCCGGGTTGCCGGCGGAGTGCATCCTTGTCGAAACAGACGCACCCTATCTCGCGCCCGTACCCCATCGTGGACGACGGAACGAACCATCATACCTCGTGAACACGGCCGAAGCGGTCGCCCGTCACCGGGCCGTTTCCGTGGATGAGCTGGCGCGGACCACAACCCAGAACGCGAACAAGGTGTTTCGAATCCATTGAGTACGGTGCTCGATCCTCCTGAAGACCTGCTGGCCAGCCTGCGACGATCGGATTTTCGCCCATCCAGGTCGAAGGGTCAGCACTTCCTGAACGATACGTCCATCGCCCGACGCATCATCGAATCGGCGGGGGTAACGAAGGATACGGCCGTACTCGAAATAGGTCCGGGGGCCGGCGCGTTGACACGCCACCTCGTCACCCTGGCCGGCGCCGTGACCGCCGTGGAAATCGATTCAAGGCTGGCAGAAGTCCTCCAGGAAGCCTACGGTCGATACGACCACCTGACCATCGTGAACGGGGACGTGCTCGATCTGGACCTTCCCGATCTGATGGGGAAGTATGGCGAGCCCGGGTTCGTGCTCGTGGCCAATCTGCCCTACGGGATTACGGGTCCCGTCCTTAACCGGCTGATCGCCCATCGTGGAATGATCAGGTGCGCGGTCATCATGGTTCAGCACGAAGTGGGCGGACGCCTGACGGCACGGACGGGTACGAAGGCCTACGGCGCGATCACCGCTATCATGGCGTACCACTACGCCGTGGAATCGCTGTTCCGGGTGGGCGGCGACCGGTTCGTTCCCCGTCCGGCTGTGGATTCGGTCGTCCTCCGGTTGACGCCCCATGAACGGCCGCCCGTTTCGGTCAGGGACGCTGGCCTGTTGAACGACGTGATCAAGGCGGCCTTTCAACATCGGCGCAAGATGCTCCACCACGCGATGAATCGCCTGGTACCCGGTTCCGCCGGCTATCTTTCGGATCATACCGGCATCGACCTGAAACGCCGCGGTGAAACCCTGGACCTGAACGAGTTCGCGGTGCTTGCCGACGCGCTTCGGGCGTTCCGGGACCACCACCAGGACGACTGCTGACGGACCGCACTATGCGCTTTCGCTTTTCACATTCGGCCAGAACCCGGATGGCGATCACAAAGAGCCAGCGCCGGACTTACGCCCGGAACGCCCTCCTCGGAACGGCCGCGGTCGTGCTGCTGGTCCTCGCCGTGTGGATCATGCTGTATCAAAACCAGGCCAGGAAGGTCGTGGACTGGTTGCTGGACCGGCCCATTCCGGTTGCCGTGCCCGAGTTCGAACGAACGTCCGCCTGGAAAACGGACCAGCAGGCGTTTCACGCGATGGAAGCGGCACTGTACGGTGCGTTCATGAATCTGCAGGTCACACCGGACCGAATACGGGACACCGCGCCGCGCACTGCGACGGCCACGGGCCGTTGGAGGCCCTTGGAACGAAGGATCATCGTTTCGGGTACCTATTCGATTACCGAATGCAATCTCGAGATCGCCAGGGCCGTCGTCCGGGCGGGCGGAAGGGTCTCCCGCGCGGAGGAACGGACCAGGACCGGGGAGTTGATGCTCGAAATCTCCTTCGATGGCGACGTAACCCATCGCCTCAATATAACCCGCGATCCGGCTGTGCACCGTAAAACCGGTCGGCTTGCCGTCGTGATCGCCTATACGGACGGCGATCAGCGGGGTGTGGTCGAGGAACTCTCCGAATTCACCCGGCCCCTCACTTTCGCCCTGTTTCCCTGGGCAGACGGCGCAAACGTAATGGCTGCCGAACTTACGCGCGGCGATCACGAGGTGATGGCACTGCTGCCCGTTCAACCGGCATCTGACGCCGCCGGTCGGCCCTGGAGGAGATCCGTGTCGTCCACGCACTCGGAGCTGACCAACCGCCGGGTCGTGGAAGACGCCCTCGCCACCCTGCCCGAGGCCCAGGGCGTCCTGCGTTATCCTGCCGGCCGCATGGGAAATGAAGCCGAGGTGCTGGCCCCCGTACTGGACGAACTGGTCAAGCGGAACCTGTACTACCTGGACAACCCGGGCGGACCGGGTGGGTCAAGTGGTCCAGGCACGCTGGACGGGCCACGCAGCTCGGAGGATCAGGGCGGGGGAAGCGGCCGGCTTCGGGCCTGGGGCGTGCTCGACCCATTGTACAACCCCGTTATCATATCCATGAACCTGGACCGCGCGTCGCTATCCGCCCTGGACGACACCCGCGCCGTCGTCGTCACCGATGCCAGGCCCCACTCCCTTCAGGTGCTGATGGACCGGATGAGGTATCTTGAAATCAGAGGGATTGAGTTCGTTCGGGTTTCCGACCTCGTGGACAACTGACACCGGAGATTACCCATGGTAAAACTGAGTGTATGCGTAGACCAGGTCGCCGCCCTGCGAAATATCGTGAAACGGGGGGAACCCGATCCAATGACCGCGGTCATGATGTCCCAGGTGAGCGGGGCGGACGCCGTAACGATTTCGTGGGCTGCCGACGATTCGCTCTACCTGGGCGGGGAATATGCCATCATCAGGCAGCTCGTGCACACGCACCTTAACCTGATCGCGCCGCCGGACCTGGAAGTCCTGCGTAGTATCTTGACGATTTCGCCCGATATGGTTACCCTTGTTCCCGAGGGCTACGGGCACGCCGGCCTGAATAACGACTGGTCCGATTCGCCATGGCCCGAAGTCGACTCCCTGGAACGGCCGGTGGAACGCATGCTGAAGGCCCTGCAGGAAGAAGGGATCCTGACGAGCATATTGATCACGCCCACCGCTTCGCACGTCCGGCAGTGCGCCGAATTCAAGGCAGACTACGTCCACCTTGACGCAAGCCGGTTCGTACAGGCCGCCGACCCCGAAGAGAAGGGCCGGATGTTCCAGGAAATCGCCGGTACGGCCAGGACCGCGGCCCGGTTGAACATGGGCGTTTCCCTGGGACGGGGCGTCGATTACCGGACGGCGGCGGATCTGGCGGGTATCGCCGAGGTGGAGGAAATGGTGGTGGGCTACGCCGTGGCCGTGCGGGCGATGACCATCGGGTTCGAGCAAGCCGTCCGCGACCTGGTCGGCATCATCCGCCACGCGCCGAGGTCCCAGGCAGACTGGTAACGCGACCAACCGCGCCGCACTAAAGAAGCGGTCCCGAAAGGAACAGTACCATTCACAAGCGCATTTCATTCCTGGTGTTTCTCGCCGTCACCCTGTTAGGCGCGGTCCTGGTCTCCCCGACCATCAGGCTGTGGTTTTCGTCTCCCGAGTCCATCGAAGCGCTTGCGCCCGAAGAAAGGAAAGCGCTTTACAGCCAGTCCACGGTACCGGGCTTCGATCTGGCCGGCGGTTACCGTCTCGCCGTAAGCATGGACCTGTCCCGGTTCACGGAACGGGGCAGGGTCCGGGCGGTGGAAGCCCTGGTCGAGAACTGGCGACGGCGCCTGAACGCCTTCGGGATCACCGAACCTGTCATTACCGCGCGGGAGAACGACACGTTCGAGATCGTCGTTCCCCTGGGCGCGGACACCGGTCTCGTAAGCAGGATTATCCGGGAATCGGGCGAGATCACACTGCATTTGTTCAAGGACGGCGCGGAAGTGCAGGCGTTGCGGCAACGCATTGACGATGCGCTTCGTGAGCGGACCTCAGCCCTTACAGCCGCGACCGCGTCCGCCGGAGATGACGGCCAGGAATCGGCGATTCCAGGAGGACCGGAATCGGCCGGACCAGGGGAATTCAGCGCGCTGCTTGCAAGCATTACGGCGGAGGAAGGGATCGGGGACATCGCGGTCCGGGAAGACAACCTGGATGCCGTAAGGGCCATTCTGGCCGATTCGACGGTTCAGGCCGGAATTCGGGCCTTCAACCTGGCCAATCCGCCCGCCGGCGCCTTCTCATGGGCTTCCGTACCGGTGGAACGCGGAGGCAGGCTGTTCCATCCACTTTACTTCATCAACCAGGATATCGACCTCAACGTGCAGCCGGTGGCGTCGGCCGTGGTCAGCGACGCTTCGGTAACGGCGAACCGGGGCGCATACGCGGTACGCCTGTTCCTGCAGGACGAGGGCAGGGAGAGTCTGGCCAACCTGTCCAGCGCCAACGCGGGCAACCGCGTGGCCATCAAGATGAACGGCCAGGTGTACGTAACGTTGAATATACAGGGCAGAATACCCGACGGACGTATAGAAGTACCCGGCGGAGACTCGCTGGAAGAGGCCCGCGCCCTGGCGGTCATCCTGGAATCCGAGTCGCCGCCGCTGGACGTGGCGCTCCTGGATCAGGCAAAGGATGCGCCCTCGCCGCTCGGTGAAGGGGCCGCGGTAAGCGCGGCCGGCGCCGGCGCGATCGGTCTCGGACTGCTTTGCGCATTGTTCGTTATTCGGTACCGGGCCGCCGGCCTGCTTTTCGTTACCGGGATGCTGCACTACCTGATCATGACCGGAGCGGTGCTGAGGCTGTGGAACATCGCCGGGATTGCGCCGTATTTCACGCTCGCCGGCGCGGTGGGTTTGCTCGGAGCGGTCCTCGTCTTCGCCTCCGTGCATCTCTGGATCTTCGAATACCTTCGGGCGGAGTCCGGAACGGAATCATCGGTCCGCCAGGACGTCATGGGCTCGCTCGAGAAGATCAGGCCGGTCCTGGTCTGGACCCATGTCATGCTGCTGCTCGTATCGGTGAGCCTGGTCGTAGTCGGCACCGACGCCGTCGTCAATTTCGGCCTTGTGCTATTTTCCGGTACAGCCGGCAGCCTGCTCACCTGTATGTGCTGGACGAACATGCTGCTGTCCTCCCTGGTGGCGGACTGGCAGATCAGGAAGTTGAGTGTATGATGGGAAACGGACTCACCGCACTGTATGGTAATCTGATCGACCGACCGGGTGTCGTATATGCCTTCGCCGCCATACTGGCCGCGGCGGGGATTGCCGGAACGGCGATGAAGACGGAACACGCCGTCGACGATGGCCTGGTGGCGCTGTTATTGTCCGGCGACATGCTCTTCGGCCTGTTCGTAACCATGCTGATCGTACTGGTCATTGTCGGCGCCCGGATCGACGACCGGCCGGGCAAGTGCATCGCGCTGACCCTCGGTGTACTGGCGGCCGGAAGTATCGTGCGGATGCTGCTCCCCTTTGCCCTTTCTATCGGCTGGCTGGCGGAATGGAACGGGGTCATGATCGGCATCATCATCATCACCCTCTATCTTTCGCTCCGCATAGGCGCCCGATTCGCCGTGACGGCCATGGGTTGCGCGCTCTACACCATGTTCGTCACGGCGGGGATAACCCTTGGCCTGGCAGATCGGATTACGGTGCCGGGCATACTGGCGCTTACGGCCGTGGGGACCCTGGCGGTGGTATTGTCCTTTCTCGGTTACAGCCTGGTCAGAAGCCGGATTGAATCCGCTCGTCGGGAACCGGTCAGCCATTCCGTGCGTACCGGCATGGTGCAGGCCATGCCCTTTCTGGTGCTGGCCGGCCTGGCCGTGCTGTTGATTGCCGCCCCGCTGGCCGTCGTCACGGACGGTCCCTTGCGTGATTTCGGCATGTACCTGATGGTCGGCGGTCCGATCGGCGCTTGCGCCGCATTGATGTCCGCGATTCCGCTCGCCGCGATGACCCGGAACGTTCAGTTCGAGGCCGGCCCAACCGCACGGCGCGGGGGCCGCCGGCAGCGGTAGGCGCCCGTAAATGGCCCACCGGACAATTTCCCCAGGCCGCCTGGAGTACCATGGCCGACCAGCCCAACATCCTCCTTATCATTTCCGACCAGATGGTCGCCGCTTTGACCGGAGCCTATGGTCATCCCGTCGTACGGACCCCCAACCTGGACCGCATGGTGGAATCCGGCGTGCGGTACGACGCCGCCTACACCCCTTTTCCCCTCTGCGCGCCCGGCCGGGCCTGCCTGATGACGGGACGGCATGCATCGGAAATCGGCGCATGGGACAACGGCGCATTGCTGGCCGCCGACCAGCCGACCTTTGCCCACTATCTGGCCTGCGCGGGTTACGATACCGTGCTGTCCGGCAAGATGCACTTCATCGGTCCGGACCAGCTGCACGGGTTCAGGATGCGGCTGACGACCGACATCTATTCTTCGGATTTTGACTGGGTCAAGCCGGAGTGGATCCGACTGAAGGAGACCGGAGGCGAGGACTGCGAGCGGGTGATGGCCGACCGGCCGGCCTACAACGCGGCGGGATACACGGGCGACGGCGTGCGCATAGGCGTCTGGCACAACGCCCTCAGCTACGATGAGGAAACGCATTTCCGCGCGGTCGAGTACCTGCGGTCCAGGAAGCCGGGCGGGGGAGGAGAACCGTTCCTGCTATGCGCGTCCTATCACCATCCCCACGAACCGTTCTGGCCGCCCGAGTCCTATTGGGCCCGGTACGAAGATGCGGAGATCGAGCTGCCCGGGTTTCCGGCCGACCTGGAAGAACGCCATTCCATGATGGACCGGAACCTGAACGCCTATCATGGTACCGGCCGTTACGACCTGCGGGACGAAGAGGGTCTCTACCGGCTTCGCCGCGCCTACTACGCGCTTGTAAGTTACATGGACGACAAGGTCGGCGGCCTGCTGGATACCCTGGACGAGACCGGCCTGGCGGAGAACACGGTGGTGGTATTCGCCAGCGATCACGGCGACATGCTGTGCGAACGAGGCATGGTGCAGAAGCGGTGTTTCTACGAGTGGTCCTGCCGGGTGCCGCTCATCGTCCGCTATCCGGACGGCTGGCGGGCGGGGACGACCTGTGCCCATCCCGTGTCCCTGATCGATCTGCTGCCGACCTTCTGCGATCTCGCGGGCGTGGAGGACCGGCTGTCCCACGACGGCGAGAGCCTGGTATCATCCTCCCCGGACGAAGCGGACCGCGTGGTCTTCGCCCAGGCCCACGAGGCCGTGGGCATGCCCTGCATCATGGCGCGGCAGGGACGGTACAAGTACCAGTACATCCATGGGTACGCGCCCCGTCTTTTCGATCTGGACGACGATCCGGGGGAATGGCATGATCTCGCGGGCGACGACGCGCACCACCAGGTGGAATCCCGGCTTCGCGGGCGGATCCTCGATCGCTTCGATCCGGATGCCATCGCGGACGCAAACCTGTCCAGCCTGTACCGGCGGCGTCTGATCCGGGACACCATGGCGCGTCACGGACGGACGTGGAGCCACGATCCGGAATTCGATCACCGACGGGGCGCCATGAACCAGTACGTGCCGCCGTCCGGACAACCGTGAAACCAGTACGTGCCACCGTCCGGACAATAGAAGAACCCGTAACCGGCCCGTCGTAACGGGCGGGCTTACCCAGGGAGGAAAGTCCATGCTGCGCGCAGGTTTTATCGGTGCCGGGGGCCGTTCCCAGAGCGCCCACTATCCGGCGGTCGCCCGTTTGCCGGACGTGGAGATGACCGCCGTGTGCGAACTGGACGAGACGCGCCTGGCCCAGGTCATCGACCGCTACGACTTCCCTCATGTCTATAACGACCATCGCGCCATGCTGGCGGAAGTGGAACTGGACGTAGTCTACTGTGTCATGCACGAGAAGTGGCTGCTCCAACCCGCCTTGGACAGTCTGCGCGCAGGCAAGCACATCTTCATCGAGAAACCTCCGGGGAAGAACAGCGCTGAAACGCGCCAACTGCTGGACGCGGCCGTAGAGCGGGACGTGTACGCCATGGTGGGCTACCAACGACGGTACACCACGGTGGTCCGCGAGGCCATGCGCCGCATACGCGCGAGGGGACCGGTCTCCCATGCCGTGACCACCTTCAACAAGAAAATGCTGCTCGACCGCCCGGAGTACACGACGACGCTGTGGAACGACGTGACCCATGTCGTGGACCTGTTGCGGTACATGGTGGGGAGCGAGCCCGTCGAGGTAACCCGCTACCGCGACAAGTTCGATTCGGTCGACTGGAACCACTACACGGCGCTCGTCCGTTTTGCCAGCGGGTCCACGGGCGTCGTCTTCGGAAACCGGGCCTCCGGCGGCCGTGTGTTGAGTGCGGAGCTGCACGGCGTGGGCATCGGTTGCTACATGAAGCTGCCCGAGGAAATCGACATCCGGGAGGACGATCGGCAGACCGTACTGCAGGGCTGGGAGATCAATGGCGACGACCCGGAAGATACGCCCCGTTACGAGGGTGCGCTCGCCATGCACGAGCATTTCGTGGAATCCGTACGCAACCGGACCATCCCCGTCAGCGATCTTCGGGACGTCATACATACCATCCGGCTCGTGGACTGGATCGAAACGGGACAGTGCCCCGACTAGCCGCCAGACCGTCTACGTCTACATCATGGAACGGCTCAATTTCCCGGAATACGGATTCGAAATCGATTCGGATGAATCGGGCCGCAGGATCATTTTCGACCCGATCCGGCGCAGGTTCGTCCGGCTGACGCCCGAGGAGTGGGTCCGGCAGCATCTGGTGAGGTACCTGGTGGAGGACCGGGGCTTTCCCGCGGGTTTTGCCGCCGTGGAAAAGGGATTTCAGTACGCCGGAACGGCCGTTCGCGCCGACGTGATCATGCACGACCTGAAGGGACGGCCGGTGCTCATGGGCGAATGCAAGGCGCCGGACGTCCGGGTGACCGAAGCGGTGTTCGAGCAGCTGGCACGGTACAATTCGGTCATCAACGCCCGGTTCCTGGTGGCCACCAACGGCAAGTCGCACTTTTGCTGCGAGCACAAGGCCGGTGGAGGATATGCCTTTCTGCCGGAACTGCCCGAATTCGAGCGTGACGGAGAAGCCTGAGGAGTTCAAGTATGCCGGAAGGACTGGAACTCGTCGCGAAAGAAACGCTGGAACAGCGGTTGGAAGCCCTGGACCAGGACGGCTACGCCTATTTTCCAAGTGCGCTTGCAGATGATGAAGTTGTCGAACTGCGCGATGCCATGGACCGGCTGGAAGCGCGTCCCGAAGAGTTCGACCGGCACACAAATCCAGATTCCCACGGTTTTCTCAACAAGTCCATCAACAACGTATTTAACCGGGACCCGCTGTTTCTGTCCTATCTGGACCGCCCGGAGGTCATCGACGTGGTCGAAGCCGCCCATGGACCGGACTGTCACGTTATCGGCATGACGGCGTGGATGACGGGACCGGGCCGGCCGGACCAGGGCATCCACGTGGACTGGCAGCCGCTGGAGCTGCCGGAAGACGTTATGGACGATCCCCGTGTCCATGTGCCGGTTTACATCACCACGGCCCACTTTTATCTCGACGATATCTACGAGGAACTTGGCCCCACGCAGTTCATTCCGGGCAGCCACCGCGCGGGCCGCTGTCCGTCCAATGGCGAATCCACCTGGCGCGGAGTCGAACCGCGGAGCATAATGTGTTCGGCCGGTGACGCCATCCTGTTCCGCTGCGAAGTCTGGCACCGCGGGACGGCGAACACGAGCGACCGGGTGCGCTACCTGCTCCAGGTCCACTACGCACAGCGGATGATCACGCAGAAGTTTCCGCCCTATCTGAACCGGTTCCAGTTCGAACCTGATATACTCTCCTGCGCCACGGACCGCCAGCGCCGGCTGTTGGGCGATCATGAACCGAGTAATTACGACTAGTTCCGCACGGACCCGCGGAAACGCGAGCCCGTCAGGACGGCATGCCCAACGACGAAACACAAATCAACGCTCCCATTAAGGAGGACCTAAAATGATATTCGCCAGGTTTACCCTCGTTATGGTGCTTACCATTCTTTACGTTCTTCCGGCTGCCGCCCAGACGCGGGAAGAAGGCCCGTGGTGGCCCCATCCCATCTGGGGCAAGGACGACCAGTCGGGCGGTTCCAACTGGATTACGCCGGAGAAGGTGCTGAAGGCCCTGAGCCTGGTGAAGACGGGACAGATCTACGAAATCGGCCAGGTGTACAGCGCCGACATGCCCCTCTTCGGCCAGCGGACTTATTCCCTGGTGCTGCCCGGTTCTCCCACGGGCGAGCCTATGGGGACGAACAACCTGATCTATTACGACGAGTTCCTGGTGGCCGAAATCGGCCAGGTCGGCACGCAGTTCGACGGACCGGGCCATATCGGTGAGCGGATGACCATGGCGGACGGAACGGAGAAGGACGTCTTCTACAACGGATACACCAATGAGGAGATCAAGGGACCTTACGGCCTCGTGAAGCTGGGCGTCGAGCACGTGGGACCCTTCATCACCCGCGGCATCCTGGTCGACGTGGCCGCATACAAGGGCGTGGAATCCCTCGATCACGGTTACGAGGTCACCGTGGAGGACGTGGAAGGCGCGCTGGAATGGCAGGGCATCGAGATGGACAGTCTCGAGCCGGGCGACGCCTACTTCTTCCGATACGGATGGGCCCGGCACTGGAACGACCCAGGTACGTACAACGCCAGTCCGCCGGGTATCGGAATGGCCGTCGCCCGCTGGGTAGTCGAAAAGCAGGCTTCCATGATCGGCTCGGACCAGTGGACCACCGAGGTCGTACCCAATCCGGACATCGGCAAAGCCTTTCCCGTACACCAGGAACTCATCACCCGGAACGGTGTCTGGAACCTCGAGAACATGAACTTCGACGAACTTTCAGGGGACGGTGTCTACGAGTTCCTCTTCATCCACACGCCCATCCGCTTCAAGGGGGCGACGGGATCGCCGGCGCGGCCGATCGCCATCAGGTAGATTAAGAGGGTGTTTAGTCTAACTGTCTATATATCAGGTATAACAACGCGCAACGGAAGATCGCTATATTTGGAATCGCTGCCTGTTGACCGTTCTATATAGTCGATTCGCATGGGGTCGTCTTGTGTTGCGGCATATAAGCGTACCCACGTGCGTTCATTTCGCCTCCAAACGGTATATCCCTCTGACTCTTCACTGACACCGTAACGTTCGTCGAGAACGGTTTTAATGGAGTCCAGCCTGCTGGATGGCACATCCGTCTCAAACGCATACGATCCTGAACTGAGGGCGTTGTCCGTAAACACGTACGATACGGTTACGGTGTCGGATATCTCATCACTGAACTGCAACACTCCCCTGACCGATCCGGTTTCCTGCGTGGAATCTACCTGGCTGTATGTCAGGGTGTCGAGTTCCGTCGATTGTACTTCCTCCTTGCTGTCGCTCCACCTGCTCCATCTGAAATCATAGTAGTCAGACTCGGCCAGACCCGATGCACAGACAGGCACAATCATTTCGAAGGAATCGCATTCCTGATAGACTGCAACAACGGAATCTGCTTCGGCCTGATCCATGGTCAAATTGTACTTCTTCTTGATTTCCACCCACTTGCCCACATACCAGCATCTGTTGTTATCCGGCATCCATTCTGCCGGATCCTTGTCGGATTTCTGGTTTCTGTTTACACTCGGCGCAGCCAGGGTGAGGTTGTCCAGGTCCTTGCCGTAGGCACTGCGATCTTCCTCGGTCCTGGCATACATGCCGCTGGCATGTGCCTCGGCGGTTGCGACGATATGCTCTATATCCGTTTCGGAAGCGGAATCGAAGCAGTTGAGCGAGTAGGGAGAATACAACCCTCCCTGTCGATTTACGATATCAGCCTCAATTGAATTCGGGTAATCGTATTCATCTCTGTCATAGGAACCGTCATCGACCTCTGCAGCGATACGGACGCCAAGTACGGGATGTAAGGTTTGCACCGTACGTTCCAGGGGTACGGTAACTGAGTCGGCTATGGGGTTGGAATCACCAGTGCATGCCAGGATTACCGCACAAATCGATAAAACTGATACTCTCACCAATTTTACACCTCCAGCGGCTTGAGAGAACCCGTGCCATTGGTACACACTCTGTACTACATGTTTACAAATCGAACAGTTACACTATCGTTACATTTTACCCCGTCAAGTACTTATTCCACTTCACCAACAGTTAACGACGTTTTAAACTGTTCACCTTGTGCTAAGGCGCGTTACCTTACGTAACCGAAGGAGTGAAACACGTGAACGGGATGCGGTATGGATCACGAATGGAGGTAGGTCATGGTGAGTAAATCTGAAGCAGCATTCGAAGGGAAAGTGGTCATCATCACCGGCGGCGCAAAGGGCATAGGAGGGGGCATCGTCCGCGCCTTTGCCGGTGAGGGAGCCCATGTTCTTTGCGCCGACATCGACGATGCCGCCGGCGCTGAAATCGCCGCCGAGAACGACAACATCCGCTACGTCCATGCGGACGTAACCACGAGCGAGGTGTGCCGGTCCCTGGTGGAGACAGCGACGGATTCCTGGAGCGGGGTGGACATCCTGTGCAACAACGTGGGGATCCAGCCCACCTCGAGCTATCTGCCCGCCCATGAGCTCTCAGAGGAGCAGTGGGACCGAATCATCGACGTGAACCTCAAGAGCCGGTTTCTGATGGTGAAGTACTGCGTGCCCGTGATGAAGGCGCGGGGAGGCGGCGTAATCATCAACACGGCCAGCGTGCAGGGTCTGCAGTCGGCCAAAGGCATCTCGGCCTACGCGGCGAGCAAGGGAGGCGACCTGTCGCTGGTGCGCCAGCTGGCCCTGGATTACGCGGAGGACAACATCCGCGTCGTGGCGGTCAATCCGGGCACCATCGAAACGCCGCTCCTGCAGGAAGCCATCGATTCGATCGGCGGCGACGAGGGTGAAATCCGAACGGACATGGCTTCCCGGCACGCCGTGAACCGCCTGGGCAGTCCGGAAGATATCGCCAACGCGGTGCTCTTTCTCGCGAGCGACCGGGCTTCCTTCATCACGGGTGAGTTCGTGAACGTGGATGGAGGTTTGATGGCCCGGGGAGCGTGGGCCTAGGTGGGCGTCGCAGACTGAATCTCGATCTCTAATCAGGTCTGTTTATTTCATACGAGAAACCCGCAAATGACAGCGACTATTGAAATTGATGTAGTTGTTTCAGATGCGGACGTGAAGTCACGACCTGAGCGTCGTGATCGTTTCGACCGTATGATTTACACACCTGAACGCCGGGAGGATTTGAAATGAGCGTCGAGTTGATTGGGATAATCAGTGTGGGTGTTGCCCTGGCCGGACTTATTCTGGCGTCGAAGCGGGAGATTAATCTTCGTCTTGTCGCTTTGGAGCAGGGTCAGTCAGACCTGAGAGAACGCATGGCAAAACAGGAGGGCGTCCTAAGGGGAATGGCCTTACGCCGTACCAATAAGACCGATTCGGAGTAGACCGTAGGCCCGATAACCTGTACATCGATTACTTCGAGGCGTAAAACTAGGCCGGCTCGTTGCTGTCCTTCGACTTGAAGATGCGCAGCAGCCGGTTGAGCGGATCGTAGAATTCGCCGACGACCCGTTCCTTCAGGGGAATGATGGCGTTGTCCGTGATGGTGATTTCTTCGGGGCAGACGTGGGTGCAGCACTTGGTGATGTTGCAGTAGCCGATGCCCTGGTCCTCCTTGAGGTCGCCGAGCCGGTCCTCGGTGTCCAGGGGATGCATCTCCAGGGCGGCGTTGTGCACCATGAGGCGCGGCCCGATGAACTCTTCGTGCAGGTCGTGTTCCCGCAACACATGGCAGACGTCCTGGCAGAGAAAGCACTCGATGCACTTGCGGAACTCCTGAACCCGCTCGATGTCATCCTGGTCCATGCGCCAGGTGCCGTCCTCGGCATCGGGCTTGCGGGGCCTGAAGGGCTTGATCTTCATCTTGGCCTCGAAGTTCCAGGATACATCCGTCACCAGGTCCCGGATGGTAGGGAAGGCCTTCATCGGTTCGATGGTGATGGTTTCGTCCTCGGGCAGGTCGCTCATGCGCGTCATGCACATCAGCCTGGGATTGCCGTTGACCTCGGCGGAACAGGAGCCGCACTTGCCGGCCTTGCAGTTCCAGCGCACCGCCAGGTCGGGGGCCGACTCCGCCTGGATCTGGTGCACCGCGTCCAGTACGACCATGCCCTCGTCGATCTCGGTGGAGTAGTCCTCGAACCCGCCGCTCTCGCCATCGCCCCGCCAGATACGGAAGTTGGCCGTCGCCATTATCTGTTCTCCTCGATGATCGCTGCCAGGTCCTCCCGGAGCGGTGTGACCGGAACGCGGTTGATCACCATCTCGCCGTCGGCGCCTTTATGCTGGGTGATGTTGAGGCTGCCGAAGGCTTCGACCTTATCTTCGTAGTCTTCCCGGAAGTGGGCGCCGCGGCTTTCCTTTCTTTCCAGCGCGGCCCGGGCAACCGCCTCCGAGACGATCAGCAGGAACTTCAGGTCCAGCGCGGTGTGCCATCCCGGGTTGTATTCGCGGTTGCCGACCACGGAGACTTTCTCGGCCCTCTGACGCAGATCGTCGACGACCTCGAGGGCCCGCTGCATGTCGCCCTCGTTGCGCACGATGCCGACGAGTTCCTGCATCCGTTCCTGCAACTCGTACTGAATCTCGAAGGGATTTTCGACGCTTTGCTCGCGGTCGAAGGGAGCCAGGGTCTCGCTTACGGCCGCGTCGATCTGTCCGTCGTCGATGGCGCCGTTGCCGTTCTCCCGCGCGAACTCCGCGGCGTACTTGCCGGCGCGCTGGCCGAAGACCAGCAGGTCGGAAAGGGAATTGCCTCCCAGCCGGTTGGCTCCGTGCAGGCCCGCCGCGCATTCTCCGGCGGCAAAGAGACCGGGCACGGTCGACATCTGCGTGTCTGCGTCCACGAGCACGCCGCCCATCACGTAGTGGGTCGTGGGACCCACTTCCATGGCCTCCTTCGTGATGTCGATGTCGGCGAGTTGCTTGAACTGGTGGTACATGCTCGGCAGCTTGCGCTTGATATGCTCTTCGGCGTTGGCCAGTTTCTCCCTGATCCACGAAATGTCGAGGTAGACCCCGTCGTGGGGCGATCCTCGGCCTTCCCGGATTTCCCGTACGATGCAGCGGGCCACGTGGTCTCTCGTCAACAATTCGGGCGGCCGGCGGGCCTCCTTGTCTCCCTGCGTATAGATCCAGCCCTCTTCGGGGTTGTCCGCCGTCGAGTTCTTGTAAAGGTCGGGGATGTCGTCGAACATGAACCGGTTGCCTTCGCTGTTCGTCAGGACGCCGCCCTCGCCGCGGACGCCTTCCGTGACCAGGATGCCCCGCACGCTCGGCGGCCATACCATGCCCGTCGGGTGGAATTGCACGAATTCCATGTCCAGCAGCGCGGCCCCGGCGTCGTAGGCCAGGCCGTGGCCGTCCCCCGTATATTCCCAGCTGTTGCTCGTGATCTTGAAGGCCCGGCCGATGCCGCCCGTGGCCAGGATGACCGCTTTTGCGCGGAACACCCGGAACCGTCCCCGCTCCCGGTCGTAGCCGAAGGCACCCACGACCCGGTCGCCGTCCTTCAACAGGGCTACGATGGCGTGTTCCATGTACACTTCCATGCCCTGGTGGATCCCGTAGTCCTGGAGGGTGCGGATCATCTCCAGACCGGTGCGGTCGCCCACGTGGGCGAGACGGGGGTACTTGTGCCCGCCGAAGTTGCGTTGCAGGATGCGGCCGTCGGTCGTCCGGTCGAAAAGGGCGCCCCAGGCTTCCAGTTCGCGTACGCGGTCCGGCGCCTCCCGGGCGTGCAGCTCGGCCATGCGCCAGTTGCTCAGGTACTGGCCGCCCCGCATCGTGTCGGCGAAGTGTACGCTCCAGCCGTCCCGGTCGTCCACATTGGCCAGCGCCGCCGCGACGCCGCCTTCGGCCATGACCGTATGGGCCTTGCCCAATAGGGACTTGCACACCAGGCCCACCGATACACCGGTAGCCGAGGCTTCGATGGCCGCCCGGAGTCCTGCGCCGCCGGCGCCGATCACGAGCACGTCATGTTCGTGGCGCTGGTATTCCGCCATTAGAGGATTCTCCAATCCGTCCACACGCCCATGGCCACCAGGCGTACATATACATCCGCGAAAGCGACCCAGACAAGGCTGAGCCAGGCCCAGTTCATGTGTCCTCTGTTCAGGCACGAAACGCAGTTATAACCCGCGTGCCGCACGGGCGCTTTCGAGAGCAGGTCCAGGTTGCCGCCGATCAGGTGGCGCAGGGAGTGGCAGCCGAACTGGTAGCCGCCCAGGAGGACGACATTCAGGGTCAACACCAGGGTGCCGATCCCGATGCCGAAGGTCGTCTCACCGGTCGCCGCGTCCGTGAACCACAGGGCCTTCCAGGCGTCGTGAGCCAGGAAGATCCAGATGATGAACACAGCGTAGAGAAAGTACCGGTGAACGTTCTGGAGTATGAGCGGAAAGGACTGTTCGCCCCGGTATTTCTTTCTCGGTTCGGAAACGCTGCAGGAAGGCGGGTCGGCCCAGAAGGCCTTGTAGTACGCCCCCCGGTAGTAGTAGCAGGTGATGCGGAATCCGGCAGGCGCCCAGAGGATCAGGAAGGCCGGTGAGAACGGAAGCATGGCCGGCCACCATTCGGGCCTGGGACCGAACAGGGCATGGGACGAACTGCCGAAGATTTCGGGTGAATAGAAGGGCGAAAGATAGGGCCCCCAGGCGTAGAACTCGCCCTGGAAGGCCGCCCACGTGGAGTAGACGACGAAGGCGGAGAATACGCCCAATGTCACCAACTGCTGCACCCACCAGGCGTCTCTGCGGCGCGTCTGGCCGAAACCGCCGGCCTTCAGCGAAACACCGGTTGTCGACATAGGTTATCCTCTTGAAACCAGATCGTGAATCGGCCGGATTTCACAGATAAAACACATTAGCGCAAATTAGATGATGAGCGGCCGCATGGCAATAGAAAAAAACGGGTCTGCGTGCCATGGCCACGAGACCCATCCCGGCGGTTTTGGACCGCATATTCCCGCATAAAACATTAGCCGAAACCGGCGGAGCGTGGATATATTGAAAACCCTTATTCGCGACGCCGTGCCAGCACGCCATGCGTACCGGTTCACCCCGCAGATTTGGAATCAACGTCCCCAGATGCCGACCGATTCAAACCAGGTTTCACCCTTCAACCAAACCGTGAACGGCCTGACCCCCAGGGTGCTCATCCTGGGCAGCGCGCTCGCCGTGTTCATCGCGATCTGGACGCCCCACACCAATTACGTCATGCACGGCCCGAGGCTCACCCTGAGCCATCTCTCGATCGCGGCGCTGGTTTCCTTTCTCGTCGTGATCTTCTGCATGCAGATCCCCCTGCGCAGGTGGCGGCCCGAACGGGCGTTTACGGCGGGTGAACTGGCCGTGCTCTTCCTCTTCTGCCTGGTCTCTTCGACGATTCCGGGAAAGGCCTTCGTAGACTACTTCGTCGGCATCCTGGCGTCGCCCTTCTACTACGCCACACCGGAGAACCGGTGGGCGGATACCTTCTTCCCTCATCTTCCGGGCTGGCTGGTCGTACGGGACGACCTCGGGGCCGCGACGGGGTTCTACGAAGGCGCCAGCCAGAGCGTCCTACTGTGGGTCGACTGGACCGTTCCCCTCTTCTGGTGGATGTGCATGCTGGCGGCGCTGTTCCTGGTCATGGCCTGTATTGCGGTGATTTTCCGGCGGCAGTGGGTCGAGCACGAGCGGCTGTCCTTCCCCGCGGTCCAGATTCCGTCGATGCTGATCGCGGGGACGACCCGGGGCGGACTGGTGCCGGCGTTCATGGCGAACCGGTACCTCCAGGTGGGGTTCGCGCTCACCTTCGCCCTGCTGGCCTGGAACTGCCTGGCCTATTTCGGTTACGTACCGGCCATACCCATCGGCGCGCCCTTCCGAACGCAGATCCAACTGGCGCAATCCGTTCCCGAGACCCAGGTGCAGTTCAATCTCTTTATGATGTGTTTCGCCTACTTCGCCGACCTCAAGGTGCTCTTCAGCATATGGTTCTTCCACCTCCTCGCGTTGCTGGAAATCAGCCTGCTCAACCAGCTGGGCGTATCGGCGTCGGGTATGGCCGGCGGCTCCGGGTTCATCGTAAAGACCCAGCATTTCGGCGGGTTCTGGGTATTCGTGCTCTGGGGCCTGTGGATCGGGAGACATCACCTGAAGGCCGTGTGGCGCAAGGCTTTGGGCCGTGCGCCGGAACTCGACGATTCCATGGAATTGCTGTCCTACCGCACGGCATTGCTTGGACTGGCGGGCGGCTTGTGCTACCTGCTGTTCTGGTTGAACCGCATGGGCATGTCGGTCGACGTGGCGGTGCTCTTCCTCGCGATCACCCTGGCGCTGTACATCGGCGTCACCCGCATCGTCGCCGAGACCGGTCTGGTCTTTCTCGACCTTCCGGTCAACTCGAACGAAATGACGGTGGGCGTCATCGGATCGACCAACCTCTCGCCCTCGAATCTCACGGCCCTGGGACTCACCCACGCCATCTCTCACAACCACCGGGGCATCGGTCTTTCTTCCCTGATACACAGCCTGAAGGTATCCGAAGGGTTTACCCGGTCCAGGAAGGGCCTGTTCGCCGCGGTGGGCGCGGTGCTGGTACTGACCTTCATCGTCACGAACGGCTATACGATCTACGCCGGGGCATCCGGGACGGGCGCCCATGATTTCGCGCCGCTCCGGGCCGAGGGGTTCTACGACCAGTTGGCCACGTGGTTCAACAATCCGTACACCCTGTCCTACGAGGAGATCTATTTCCTGCTCCTGGGCGTCGGGATCACCACGGGTCTCCTGCTCATGCAGTACCGCTTCCCCGGCTGGCCCTTCCATCCCATCGGCTACGTCGTAGCCTACGCGGACATCATCAACTTCGAAATCACGTCGATCTTCACGATCTGGCTGATTAAGGTGCTGTTGCTGCGCCTGGGTGGCTTCGAAATGTACCGGAGGATGCAGCCAGCGGTGATCGGCGTGCTGCTGGGTTACGCGGCGGGCGTGACCCTCTCCCTGGTCGTCGATGTCATCTGGTTCCCGGGCCAGGGACACAACGTGCACAACTGGTAGGGCGGTCTAGAAGATCTCGGTAATATGCGGCGTGTCCGGGAAGTAAATCGTATCGACGATGTAGGCGGCCAGGACCCCGGCCACGTAACCGACGAGGATACCCAGGAAAAGCGGTTGCGCTTTCCGGTACAGCCGGACGCCGCCGATACGGAGCAGGATGACCTGCACGAGCCAGGCGACGAAGAGGGTGAAGGCAAGCCCCCGTATGGGCGCCGAGGCCCCGATGGCGAACCCGATGGGATTGAGCGGCCACCAGTAGAAGAGGTACCTGCCCAGGGCCAGCACGCTGCTGACGGCCATGCCGACCGTGAGAAACAGGATTTCGAGGGCGGTGACCTGCGTGGCGTTCTTCATCCACTTCACCACCAGGTCGAAGAACAGGTTCCCCGTGTTCCTCAGATTGATGTGCAGGTTGTCCGCCCCTTCCGCGTAACCGGAATAGACGACGTATCCCGTCGAGATCGCCGTCCCGCTGACGAACGCGAGCATCACGAGCAGGAACAGCCGTCCGCGGTTCTCCCCGAGGTAGTTTCGCCAGAAAGCGACGTGTGAAAGCCCTACCATAGTAAAAGTCCGCCAGTTCCGCGCGAAGGCGTTGGTCAGTCCGAGACCGGTCAGGGTCGACCCCGACAGGTTGGCCGAGCCCACCATTCCCACCGTGAAGGCGTGGGCGTTGATCGGCAGGTCGAGGTTGATCAGGCCCGCTTCGGCGAGGATGCGCGCGATGCCGAAATAGAACACCAGCAAGAGGAACAGGAAGAGCAGGGCGACGGGGACGGAGAATCCGATGGCGTGCAGCCAGGCGGTCATGAAGAGCAAGCCCAGTACCAGGCCGATGACCGCCGTGCGGTAGGAGAACATCTCGTTCTCGTCGCGCAGGTCGCTTTCCCTGCCGAGGGACTTCCGAAGGACATTTCGGATATGTTTCCGGGCCATCCAGACGCTGATCAGGGCGAACATGATCAGTCCGCCGCAGAACTGGATGGCCACCAGGCCGCGGGGCACGATCGTCTCGGCAGGCGAAACCACGCCGAAACGGTTGAGCAGACCGGTTTCCAGTATGCCCAGCACCTGGAAGAACCAGACGCTGAAGAGGATCTCGACGTTGACGAAGAAGGCGAAACACAGCACGTAGGGCACGAGCCGGATGGCGATGGGCGGGTAGGCCGGGTCGATGACCACGTTGAATACCGGACCGGGAAGGGGGATGTGGGGCAGCACACCCCAGAAGCCGATGATGTTCCAGGTCATGACGGCCAGGCCGGCCGCGAAGCCGACCTGGAACAGCCGGTTACCGAAGAGGGCCGGCCACCTCCCGGACGGCCCGGACGCGCCTTGATCTGTTTCGAGCAGGCGGAGCACCACCTCGCCCATGGGAAACTGAAGCCGTTCGTGTTCCACCCACTGCTTCCGGAAGATCACGACCAGGCAGGCACCCATGAAAAGCAGCGCGCCCAGGGCCGACATCCACCAGAAGAGCGGGATGACCCAGTCCTGCCACGGAATCGGCATCCCGGACGGCCGCCCCGCGAAGAAATCGGAAACCTGTCCCTTGTCGTTGGGAATGACCGTCCATTCCGGCAGGTAGGCGAAGAAGTGCGCCTCCCACTGGTTCTCCGGACTGGCGAAGTAGTGCGGCGCGGTGATGACGCTGATGAGATAGCGGACCATCCCCCAGTCGGGCACCATGGCCGCGATCAGTCCCATGGCGAAGATGACCAGGAGTTCCGGCCTCGTGAGCGCGGCGTCCCGGTTTATGGCGCGGATCAGTACGTTCGGAAGAAGGACCAGGAAGACGAAGGGAACGACCAGGCACAGCGGCATCTGGGGGAAGGTCAGGTAATTGTAGCTCAGCTGCGCCGAAGCGTGCTGTCCCCAGAAAGCGACGAAACAGGCGAAGGCCAGACCCAGGCCGGCGGTTTTAAGGGATATGGGTTTCGTGGTCAGCTTGGTCATGCCTGGTCAAGCCCGGCCGGGCCGGTCTCGTCTGATCGCGCCCGCTCGCGCCGGAAGTCACTCCTTGATGGAGGCCGTGCCGCGCTTGAGCCAGAATCCACCATCTACGCGCAGGACTTCCCCGGTGATGTAGTCTGCGGCGTCGGAACTAAGAAAAGTGGCGGCCTTGCCCAGGTCCTCGATCGTGCCCATCCGGCCCCAGGGAAGCCGCCTGCCGCCTTCCTCGAGTTCCTGCTCCGTGGAGTACTGCCGCTCGCCCGGCGTGTCGGTCCACCCGGGTTCGATCACGTTCACGCGGATGCGGTGCTCCAGCAGTTCCAGGGCGATGATGGCCGCCATGTGGTTCATGCCGGCCTTGGCCGAAGAGTAGGCGAGCGAAGTGGGGAAAGGCAGGAAGGACATGACCGAACTGATGAAGAGGATGCTGCCGCCCTTCCCTCCGGCCACCATCTTCCGAGCGCCGGACTGAGCCACGTGAAACGCGCCGAAGAGGCTGACATCGTAGGTTTTCCGCAGTTCATCCACGTCCATCTCGAGAAAGGGCTCCCGCGTCGAATAGTAGGCATTGGCCACGACGATATCGGGTCCGCCGAGTTCCTCGGCTGTCTGTTCCACCATCTCGTCCACCGCGGACCGGTCCGAAGCGTCCGCGCCAATGACGACCGCACGCCGCCCCATGGCCCGGATTTTGTCCGCGACTTCCTCGCCGTCCTCCCGGTGGCGGAAGTAGTTGACGGCCACGTCCGCACCGGAGCGGGCCATTTCCAGTGCGATGCCTTTGCCGATCCCGCGGGAGGAACCGCTGATCAGCGCCGTTTTGCCTGAAAGGTCGATCATGGTACCCTCAAGTCGAAATGTGTGGTGATCGTGGCGCGTAAATCCCGGGCGGCTGGCCGATCCCGGGCGGCCGAACGATCGGAAGCTGGATCAAAGTCCCATGGCGGTCATGTTGCGGAAGCTGATGGCGATGCTGTCGAAGGGATCGCCGGCGCAGGTATCCTGCTCGACCACGTACCACTGGGCTCCGGCGGTCTCGCAGGCGGCGACGATACCGGGCCAGTTCATGTTCCCCTCGCCGATCTCGGCCATCATCTGTTCCCTGCCCGACACGCCCAGGTCCTTGAAGTGGATGACCGGGCACCGGTTGCTTACCCGTTCAATCCAGTGGATCGGATCGCCCCCGCCGTACTGGATCCAGTAGGTGTCGATCTCGAAGCACAGGGCGGGGTCGCTGTCTTCCACCAGGATGGCCAGGCCCGTCCGTCCGCCTACGCGCACGAGTTCCGTATGGTGATTGTGGTAGCTGAAGGACATGCCGGCTTTCTTCAACCTGAGCGCCACGGCCGACGCGTCCGCCGCGAACCGGGAGAACCCGTCCGGATCGTCCCAGTAGGACCGCGGCATGGACCCGACGGCAATATGCTCGCAACCCCAGAGGCGGTGCTCCTCGATCACTTTGTTCGGCTCATCCTGCAGCCGTTCGAAGGGCACGTGCGTGGCGCAGACGTGCAGGCCGGCGTCCCTGATCATGCTGCCAAGCTCCGCGGGGTCGACGGGACCGAGGGCCGAAAGCTGAATATGATCATAGCCGATGGACTTGACTTTCTTCAGGGTGTCCGCGATGTCGGCCGGCGTCTGCACGAAGTCGCGCAACGTATAGAGCGTAACGGCGATTTTGCTTGCAGCCATCGAGGTCTCCTTCACGATTTCAGTTGTTCGAAAGCCGGCGAGTCGTCATCCCATGCGCCGCCGATGGGCCTTAGCTGGCCGGCGCCGGAGACCGGCCTGGCCCGGCCGTCCTGGTCCGGGTCGGCATAGCGTTCGAACCAGCCCTCCAGCTCGCCGCGCAGTGACCGGCGCCTGCCGGCGTAACCGGCATCGTCCGCGAGATTCGCCCGTTCGTCGGGATCGTTTTCCAGGTCGTACAGTTCGTCTGGTCCGTAGGGATACCGGTGCACGTATTTCCACGATTCGGTGCGGATCATGCGCGTGCCTCCGTATTCGTCGAATACCACGACGTGGTCCCGGCCGGCATCGGACGAAGCCGCCCGGTCGTCCCGGTTCATCGGAGCGGCCCGGTCGTCCCGGCCGGAACCGGACGAGGCCGCCCGAACTGGCCAAGCTGACCGGCACATCCAGGCGTCCACGGCGTTTCGCCCGGGCAGGTTGCGGTCCCAGGGAACGGGCAGATCCAGATAGGACAGGAGCGTGGGCATGAAATCGTAGGCGCTGATCATCGCCTGCTGCACGGCGCCTTCGGGCAGTCGCCCAGGCTGGCTGACGAGCGCTGGCACCAGGATGGAATTTTCGTACATATTCAACGGGCTGGTTCCGTTGCCCTTGCCCCAGAATCCGTGGTGTCCCAGGCTGAAACCGTTGTCACTCAGGAAGACCACCAGGGTGTCTTCGCGGATGCCGTGATGATCGAGCCGGTCCAGCAACCTGCCGACGTCGAGGTCCATGGCCGTGACGGCCGCGAAATAGCCCTTCAGGCTTTCCCGGTCACCCATGCACTCGCGGGTCAGGCCGATGGCCCAGGGGTGGACGGGCTCCTGGGGGCAGGAGTCGAAGGGGCAGTCGTCGTAGGAATCGACGATATCCTGCGGATGGCCGCTCCACGGACTGTGGGGCGCGGTGTAGTGGACGCCCAGGTAGAACGGATCATCCTGGTTGGCGTGGCGGTCGATGAAGGCCAGCGCATCTTCGGTGATGACGTTCGTAACGTATCCCGGTTCAGTGACCGGGACGCCGTTCCGGACCATAGGCGCATCATTGTACGGACCGCCGCCGAACTGGTGGGTGAACCAGTGGGAGAACCCGTGCTGGGGCAGGGTGCTGTTGCCCAGGTGCCACTTGCCGCTGAGGCCGCATCGCCAGCCGTGGGCCGCGAGCACATCGGTATACGCCGTTTCTCCCTCGAGGTAGGAAGCCGCGCCCTCGCCCACATTGCCTCCCCTGATCCAGTCGTGCACGCCATGCTGGGAGGGGATCCGCCCGGTCAGCAGCGTCGCGCGGCTGGGGGAGCAGACGGGCGTGGCCACGAAGAACCGATCGAGGCGAACCCCGGTCTCCGCGATCCGGTCGATGTGCGGCGTGCGGATTTCCCCGTTGCCGTAACAGCCCGCCGCCCAGACGCCCTGGTCGTCGGTGAGGATGCAGAGCACATTCGGTCGTGATGATGCCATGGATGGCCTCAGGATCGGGTGGTTCCCCGGAAAGAGATCGGGAGGTGCGGGTTGAAGATGGTTGAAACGGCAAATTAGCGCGTCACCGGTGGAATGTCACGGACATTATAAAACCCCCAATTCGCGTTTGCCATGCATCCGGCCCATCCCGTATATTGTCCCCCGCATAGCCGGCGGGACTGAGGACGACAACGGGGTATGAGCCCTCGTGGCATGGACGCGGGCGTGTGAGTGGGGTACCGTCATGATACGAACGGGCATCGTAGGCTACGGACTGGCGGGACGGTTATTCCACGCCTACCTGGTTTCGCGGACCGAGGGGCTGCAACTCACCGCTGTGGCCAGCCGAGATCCTGAACGCCGTGCACAGGCGCGTCGGGACTGGTCCGCGGATACCCATGAGACGCTGACCGATCTACTGGCGGACGACGGCATCCAGCTGATCATCCTGGCCACGCCTCACCATACCCATGCATCCCTGGCCATCGAGGCCATGGAGGCCGGTAGACACGTCGTCGTCGACAAGGTCATGTGCATGTCGGCCGCCGAAGCCGAGGAGATGATCGCGGTCAGCCGGCGGCGCGGGGTCATGCTGAGCGTCTTCCACAACCGCCGCTGGGACTGGGGATATCTGACGGTGCGCAAGGCGATAGAGGATGGCCTGCTTGGTGATCCCTTCCTGGTCGAAAGGGCGGTGCACCGGTTTCGGGCCTCCAGGGGCTGGCGGACGAGCCGGGCGGACAGCGGCGGCCTGCTTTTCGACTGGGGCGCGCACCTGGTCGACCAGGGGCTGCAGCTGCTGGCCGGCCGTCCCTCATCGGTCCTCTGCAACGGCCACAAACGCCTGTGGAAAGGCGACATAGAAGATCATGTCACCTGCACGCTGTATTTCGAATCAGGTGCCGAATACCGGATGGAAATCAGCAATCTTTCGCATATATCCAAGCCCCACTGGTACGTGCTGGGCACTCGGGGATCCCTGGTAAAGACGGGACTCGATCCGCAGGAGGATTGGATGAAGAAGGGCAGGATCGAGGATGCGGTGGAGGCACCCGAAGACCGTGTACGGGTGGTAGCGGAACGGGACGGGGAGGCGGAGGAAACGATCCTGGATCCGGTGAAAGGCAGTTGGGTGGACTACTACCGGAACATCGCGGCCGTGCTGAGCGAAGGCGCCGAATTGGCCGTCCAGCCTCTTGAGATGCTGGAGCTCATGAAGGTACTGGACGCTGCCGAGGAATCCCTGGAAACCGGCAGAGTTGTTTCGTTCAGTTGAGGATCGAAGGATATATGCAAACCAGGCGAATGGTAATCCTCACCGAGGGCCAACTGGGCACGTTCTCCTCCAAGACGGCCGCGTCGCTGGTCCGCTATAAGTCGGACGAGACCGTGGCGGTGCTCGACAGCGTGCACGCCGGCAAGCGGCTGGAAGACGTGCTCGAGGTGGGTACGGGCATCCCGATCGTGGCGACGCTTCAGGAAGCGATGGCCTTCGAACCGACCTCGCTGGTCATCGGCATCGCGACGCCCGGGGGCGTTTTGCCCGACGCCTGGCGGGAAGTCATCCACGAGGCCATCGAGCACGGGCTCGAGGTGGTGAACGGGCTCCACACTTTTCTCAACGAAGACGAGGCGTTTGCCCGGCATGCCGGGCGAAAAGGCGTGCGGCTTTGGGACGTGCGGCAGCCGCCCGGGGACCTGGACATCGGGCGGCATCGGGTCCACGGCCTCCCCAACTTGCGTGTACTGACCGTCGGCGCCGATTCCAGCATCGGCAAGAAGATCGCCGCGATCGAAATCGACCGCGCGGCCCGCGAGGCAGGCTGGGACAGCGAGTTCGTGGCCACCGGGCAGACCGGCATCATGATCGCCGGATCGGGCATCGCGGTGGATACCGTGGCGGCGGACTACATATCTGGCGCGGCGGAAAGACTCGTGCTGGAACACAAGCACCGTGAACTGCTGGTCATCGAAGGGCAGGGCACGATTCTGCATCCTTCCTATTCGGGCGTATCGCTCGGTCTGCTCCACGGCGCGGCGCCGCAGGCCCTGGTACTGTGCCACCAGCCGGGGAGGGACGTGATGCGCAACCTCCCCGTGGCCGTGCCATCCTATACGGAACTGATTACGGCCCACGAGTCCATTGCCAGGCCTCTGTTCCCCTGTCGGGTCGTGGCCGTATCGCTCAACTGCTTCGGCATGTCCATGGACGATGCAAGGCGGGAGGTGGACCGGGTCGAAGGGGAGACCGGGCTACCGGCGACGGACTGTGTGAAATTCGGTTGCGGTCCCATAGTCGAAGCGCTTGCACCGCTGAAGCCGGGGACGAGGAATACCTCATGACCACACCAGTGAGGGGAAGATGAACATCCGGATACTGTCCGCCGAAGAAGCCGGATCGAGCATCCTGCGGCGTCGTCCGCTGAACGAGGCCATGCACTCGCCGGAAATCGAAGCACGGAACAGGGAGATGTTCGGCGAGCCCCTGACGACGGAACAAGCGGTAGCCAGGATCATCGACGACGTCAAAGAAAACGGGGATGATGCGATCAGGAGATACGCCCGCCTGCTGGACGGAAACGCGCTGGAGGCCTTCGAGGTTACCCGGTCCGAAATCGACGAGGCGGCCGCATCGCTGCCATCCGGGTTGCGCGATGCCCTGGAGACCGCGGCCGGCCGCATACGGACTTTCCACGCGCGGCAGCCGGGCGGGTCCTGGACGCACTGGGACGAAGAGGGCGGTACCGGCCAGATCGTCCGGCCGCTGGACCGGGTGGGCGTTTACGTACCCGGAGGAGGCGCGGCCTATCCTTCCTCGCTGCTGATGGCCGTGATCCCGGCCCGGGTCGCGGGCGTCCGGGAAGTCGTCGTGGTTACGCCGCCCGGCAGGGACGGCGCAGTGCCGCCCGCCGTGCTGGCCGCGGCTTCCGTGGCAGGCTCGGACAAGGTCTACCGCATCGGCGGCGCCCAGGCGATCGCGGCGATGGCCCATGGCACCGCGACCGTTCCCCGTGTCGACAAGATCGTGGGTCCGGGAAACGTCTTCGTGACCCTGGCCAAGCGCCTGGTGTACGGGATCGTGGATATCGACCAACTCGCCGGCCCCACCGAGACCCTGCTCATCGCCGACGAGACGGCCAGACCGGACCTCGCGGCGGCCGACCTGCTGGCGCAGGCCGAGCACGATACGATGGCGAGCGCCATATTGATCACGCCGTCCTCCACGTTGGCCCTGTCGGTGCAGCAGGCCGTGGAGGACCAGCTGACCGAGCTGGACCGGGCGGATACCATCCGTTCATCCCTGGCACAGCACGGAGGGATCGTGCTCGTATCGGACCTTGCAGCGGCGGCCGAACTGGCTAACAGCTACGCACCGGAGCACCTGTGCCTGCTGTTGGCGGATCCCTGGCCGCTGGTGGACGGCATTCAAAACGCCGGGGGGATCTTCGTGGGAGAACATTCCTCCGAGGCCCTGGGCGACTACGTTACCGGCCCCAGTCACATCATGCCCACCGGAGGCAGCGCCCGGTTCCATTCTCCCTTGAGCGTTCGCGATTTCCTGAAGATCACCAGCCTGTTCGCGGTCAACGAAAAGGCTGAGAAACGGTTGGGACCGGCCGCGATCCGGCTTGCAGAGGCCGAAGGCCTGTCGGCACACGCCATGGCCATTCGACGTCGGCTTTCGAAAGACCGGAACGAGGACTAATCGGCCCGCCCGGTCGGCCGATCCTCGCCAGCGGACCGATCCTCGCCGGCGGGCCGACCCGAAAGCCTACCTGCCCACTTCGGCAAGCGCTGCCCGGGCAGCCTGGGCCAGGAACCCCATATCGCTTCCGAGAGTGATCCACTGGAATCCCTCCGCAATACGCTTCCGGTTGGCTTCCATCGAGATGAACGCGAATCCACCGGGCACGCCGAGTTCCTTTCCCCGGTCCATGATTCCCTTGATGATCTTCTCCATCTCCGGGTGCGTCGGCTGGCCCACGTAGCCATGGGAGGCCGCGAGGTCGTTCGGTCCGACCAGGAAAGCGTCGACACCGGGTGTGGTGAGTATGTCTTCAAGGTTCTCCACGGCCTCGACGGTTTCGATCTGGACCATGATGAAGGTTTCTTCGTTGGCGGTCCGGAGGTATTCGGCCAGGTCCAGACCGGCGGTATTGAGGAAGCGGGCGCCCATCCCGCGGATGCCCATGGGCGGATACTTGGCCGCGCGGACGGCGTACTCCGCCTGCTCCCGGTTGTTGACCCAGGGGATGATCAGGCCTTCCGCCCCGATGTCCAGCGCCTTCTTGATATGCACCATGTCGTTCCAGGGCACGCGGACGAGCGGGGTGACGTCCCGGCCCCGTGTCGCCTGGATCATGGGATGAAGGATCTCGGCATTCAACGGGCCGTGTTCGCCATCGAACCAGATCCAGTCGAAGGCCAGGTTCGACGCCAGCTCCACGATGTCGTTATTTGCGGTGCCGACGGAAATGCCGTAGGTCACTTCGCCGTTGCGCAGCTTCTCTTTCAGCTTGTTTTTCATGGGTTCTCCCGCGGGCCATCATGCGATAAGAAAGGTGGCCTTCACAATGGACATCACATAGGATTTCACGATTGATTCACTACGTTTTGATAAGTATATTGAAACCCGTCGTGCATGGAAAACAGTAATTGCCCGCGGAGCTTTCGATCCGTCGTCTCGAAGCAGGGCCTCCCGGTTTGAAAGAGGGGTAGACATCATGGCCGAAAAACCATACGGCAGGCGATATGCGATGCCCGTTACGTTCACTGCTTTCATCATTCTCGCCGTTGCGGCGCTGGCGATCCACGGGCAGCAGATACCGTACGCGCCGACGTCCGAGAGCGAGATCCCCGAAGCCATTATCGGCAAGGCCGGCGCACCCCGCGGCGGCGACCTGGCTTATTTCGATGAAGACCAGGCGACCAGGGGTTATCTCGCCGAACCGGAAGGGCCGGGTCCCCGGGGCGCCGTCATCCTGATCCACGAATGGAACGGCCTGGTGGACCGTGTCAGGCAGGTGGCCGACGCGCTGGCCGCGGAGGGCTACGTAGCCCTGGCGGCCGACCTGTATTCGGGCCGGACGGGTAGCAACCGCGACGAGAACATGGCGCTCGTGCGGGAAACGCTGGACGACATGGACAAGATCATCCGCAACCTGGACGCGGCGGCGGCCTACCTGAGATCGCGGCAGGACGTAAACGGCAAGATCGGGGCCATGGGCTGGTGCTACGGCGGCGGAGTCGCCCTGAGCTACGCCCTGGGCGGCGAGAACCATGACGCCACCGCCATCTTCTACGGGCGCCTGCTCGACGATCCCGAAAGACTCAGCGCCATACACCACGAGATTTACGGCACCTTCGCCGGACTCGACCGCGGTCCCTCTCCCGAACAGGTAGAACGCTTTGTGGCCGCGCTTCGTGAGGCCGGCGTGGAGAACGACGTGCACATCTACGACGACGTCAACCACGGGTTCTGGCTGTACGTGGAGCGCGATCCGAAGAACGAGGAACCCGCGCTGGACGCCTGGGAGCGGCTGAAGGCCTATCTCAAGCGCACCATCGGAAGCGATTGATGGATTCGTTCGAACAGGCTCTCGCCGAAATCGACACCTTTGGCTTCACCCTGTTGCCCGAGGTACTGTCGGTTTCCCAGGTAGACATCCTGCGCAACGCGTTGATCCGCGTCGCCGAAGCGCACGGCGAGGCCGGTTACGAGAACCGCGGAGGCACGTCGCTGCTGGTACGGAACCTGCCTACCCTGGACCCGGTGTTCCTCCAGGTCATCGATCACCCCGTCGTCCTGCCCGTCCTGGAACGGATGCTGGACAAAACCCTCGTGCTGGGCAGCCTGAGCTCCCGCATCGTTCGGCCGGGGGACGGCTACCAGGACTTCCACAGCGACATACCGCAGCACATGCTAAACCCGGTTTCCCCCGTGATGATGAACACCATCTGGATGCTGGACGATTTCGATGAGGCGATCGGCGGTACCCGGATCGTCCCCGGTTCGCACAAGAGCGGGTGGGCCGGTCCGCCGGAGGGCATGGAGGTTCCGCACGTCTACCAGCCCGAGGCTACCGCGGGCAGCGTGCTGATCTTCAACGGCCAGTGCTGGCACGGCGGCGGCGCGAATACCACCGACCGAAACCGGCACGCCCTGTTCGGGCATTACCGCAAGTCCATGCTCCTCTTCCAGCTCGATCCCCACGACGGTTTCCGGGACGAGTGGTTTGCGGAGCTTTCGCCCCGGCAGAAGCAGCTTTTACGCATGCATAAGGGCGTCGGCGCCCGTCATGCGGCAGACGATCATCTGCTTTAAAAGACCTTGGTGCGTTTAATCTGGCTGCCGATCCCTGCGCCGCCCTCTCACGACCGCACATGTAGATACTTTGTAGATACTTGGAGAAACCATGGCGACATCATCAGTATCCGACCACCTGGAAGAGGGTTCGAAGGAATCCCTCGATTTCTCGAAACTCAGGCAGATCGCGGGCATCCAGGAGGACGTCCTGCCGGTGGTCGTTCAGGATTCGACTACAAAGGAAGTGCTGATCCTGGCCTACATCAACCGCCTGGCCCTGGACGAATCCCTGAAGACCGGGATCGCCACATTCTGGAGTACGTCGCGGAACGAGCTTTGGGTGAAGGGCGCCACATCGGGAAACGCACTGGGAATCGATGAAATCCGCGTGAACTGCGAGCAGAATTCCGTGGTCTATCTCGTGACGCCCCAGGGCGGTGGAGCCTGTCATACGAAGGACAGCGATGGCCAGTACCGGACCGGTTGCTACTATCGGCGGATAAATGACGCTGGCGATCTGGAATTCAGTTGATCGCAGGAAGTTGCCCGCCTACCTACCAAAAGCCGCCATGTAAAGCTTGGTGCGTTCGTTCAGAACGCCGTAGAAGGCCCGAGTTTCCGGGTCATCGCTGTCCCGCCAGAGGGTGGCTGGAATCCCCGAATCATTGGCCAGCGGGTCCCGGTCCCGGTGGCCGTAGTAGATCTGCGCGGTCTTCCGCACGGCCCGCGTGGGACGCGTCGTGGCCGTGTGGAGCACCGATACGTTGAACAGGGCGCAGGTGCCCGCGGGTCCGTGAAGGTCGTAGACGCCCCGTTCCAGTTGCGCGCTGCTCTCCTTCAAAACAGGCTGATCGACCCCTTCGGGCGAGATGGAGAAGCAGTGGGTATCCTCAGCCACGTCGGTGAAATAAACTATGAGCTGGATGTAGTCCATGCGGAGGGGATGGTCGAGCCAGTGGACCTTGTCGCGGTGCCAGCGCTGGTGGAACTCCCCCTTGTACGGTCCCATGGACCGCAGTCCGATTTCTCCGAAACAGAGCGGATCGCCCATCAGTTCCTCGATGGTGCCGTAGATGGCGGGATGGCGTATCAGTCCGTCGAAGGCCGGCGTGGTGATAAGGGCGTCGTAATTGGCCTCCTGGTGGTGGCCGTAGGGATGCCAGAAATAGGGGTACCTGCGGCGGTCCTCGTCGAAGAGATTCAGAAAACGATCTACCTCTTCGTCCGCAAGGACCTTTCCGAGGTTGATGAATCCGTTCTGACGAAAGAACGCCAGGTCGGCCTGCTTCATGATTTCCCCTCAGACCGACCGGGTGATGCCCCCGTCGACGCGCAAGTTCTGGCCGGTGATATAACCGGAGCCGGGCGACAGCAGGAAAGCGGCCGTTTCCGCGATCTCTTCCACGGTGCCGTAGCGTCCCATGGGAATGCGCGACTTGAAGGCCTCCGATTCCGGGAGGCTGTCTATGAACCCCGGCAGGATGTTGTTCATCCGGATGTTGTCGCCGGCGTGGTTGTCGGCGTAAATCTTCGTATAACTCGCAAGGGCCGCCCGGAAGGCGGTCGATACGGGAAAGTAATGCTCCGGTTCGAAGGCGGCGTAAGTCGAGATATTTACGATCGATCCGCCGCCCTGGTCCGTCATGGTCGGCGTGACGAGTCGCGCCATGCGGACCACATTGAGGAACACGATGTCCAGTCCCTCGTGCCAGTCTTCGTCCGGAATGTCCAGGAGATCGCCCTTGGGCGGATGCCCCGTGCTGTTGACGACGCCGTCGATGCGGCCGTGGGCGTCCATGGTAAGGTCAACCAGTTTCTTCAGGTCGGCCTCGTCCGTGACGGACCCTGTCACGCCGATCCCGCCCAATTCCCCGGCGAGCGATTCCGCCGCACCGGAGGGGGACAGCAGCGAGACGGCCCACCCCTGGCCGGCCAGGTTCCTCGCGATGGCGGCACCCATGCCGCGTCCCGCTCCCGTAATGACCGCTACTCGTTGCGCACTCATGCCACTCCCTTCGTCGATTCGATTCCTTGACCGCTGCCGGACCCTTGTCCGGATATGTTCTCGTGTTTCATAGATATGCTGCCGGAGCCACAGGCTTCCATCTGCCACCGCTCCGACCTAGGCATTGCCAAACGACCCGGCCAAGGCGATATATAAACAAATGCATTGCCGCAATCAATGACAGAATGTAGCGTTAGATCATGAAGATAACCGCCCTGAAGACCCACGCCGTCCACGTGAACCACCGGGGAGACTGGACGTTCCTGGCGGTGCACACCGACGAAGGGATCACCGGCTATGGCGAGGTGAATCCCGGCGGCGCACGATCCGGTAGCGTGGACTTCCTGCAGCAGATCGAACCGGTGCTGGCCGGACGCGATCCCGGCGCCATCGAACGCATACTGGCCGAACTCCTTCCTTCGCCCGTCGACCGGTCGAAAGTGATGGCGCTGAGCGCCCTCGACCAGGCCCTGTGGGACATCAAGGGGAAGGTCCTGGGCGTGCCGGTGGCCGACCTCATCGGAGGCCGCTGCCGCGATGAGATCCCCCTCTACGCCAACATCAACCGGGCCACCACCGACCGGACGCCCGCGGGATTCGCCCGGAACGCGGCCGCCGCGGTCGTGGACGGATTTAACGCCGTAAAACTCGCGCCCTTCGACGGGATGCCTGCCGGTATCGACCGGGCTTCGGACGCCCGGGAGGGCATCGTCTGCATGGAAGCGGTGCGCGCCGCGATCGGTCCGGACGTGTCCCTGCTGATCGACTGCCACAGCCACTTCACCGCCCGGGGAGGATGCGAGGTCTTCGACGCACTCAGGGACCTGGACCTGTACTGGTACGAGGAACCCGTGCCCGACGAAGATCACGAGGGCTACCGGGCTATCAAGGATCACATCGACGTACCGCTGGCCGGAGGCGAGAGCCTGATGTACCGGGAGGGATACTGGCCCGTCCTGGACCAGGGTCTCATGGACGTGATCATGCCGGACGTTACAATCGTGGGTGGGCTTTGGGAACTGAAGAAGGTCGCCGCCATGGCGGAGGGCCGGGGAACTCCCACCGCGCCACACGGTCCCTTCGGGCCGCTGACCATCGCGGCCGGCGTGCAGGCCATGGCCGCCCATCCCGGGTTTCAGATCCTGGAATACGCCTGGGGAGAGGTGCCGTGGAGACACGAACTCATCGAACCGCCGGAGAGGATCGAGGGCGGACAGATCCGTGTATCCGACCGGCCCGGTCTGGGTGTCTCTCTGAACATGGATGCGATTGAAACCTACAGGGGGGATCGGGATCGATAGGCGGTCCCGGGTCAGCCTCAGGACGCCGGCCTGTCAGCCGTCAGCCCATGAACCCTGGGCCGCCTACTTCCTCGCCAGTGCGGCCTTGATCGCGGCCTCGAATGCGTCTTTCGTCTGGTTGTTGACGAACCGCTTCGATACGGTGCCTTCGCGATCGATCACGAAGGTGTGGGGTATGGTCAGCACATTGCCGTATGCCTGGTAGGTCTTCCGGTCCGCTTCCACGATGGGATAGGTTACGTTCAGCTTTTCGACGAAGGGTTTCGTGATGGGAAGCCCCTCTTCGTCGAGGGAGAGTCCGAGCACCTCCAACCCCTGGTCCCGGTAAGTCTCGTAGAGTCCGTTCAGCACCGGCATCTCCACGAGGCAAGGCGGACACCAGGTGGCCCAGAAGTTCACCACGACCACCTTCCCCTTCAAGGCGGAAAGACTGGCCTCGCCGCCGCCCAGGACCGGCAGGTTGAAATCGGGCGCGGCACTGCCTTCCTTCAGCATGAGCCGGGCCTCGATGGCCTTCAATTCGGCCACGACGGCCGCCCGTACGCGGGGAACCATGTTCGGGGTAACCTGGATCCCGAGCTCCTTATACACGGCCATGGCCGTTTCCGGTCCGAAGTTCGGCTTGCCGGCCTTGGATTCGGAGACCTGCTTCATGATATAGGCGACGATCTTCTGCTCGTCGTCGGTCAGGGGCTGCGCACCCTGGTCCGCGGTCTGCGCCTGTACGTTGGACAGGACAAAGGCCGCGGTAAACATTGCGCACAAAATCGTTGCATATTTGCTTCTCACACTTTCCTCCCGTTCATCCGATCGTTTTCTTGTTCCGACCGTGCCGTATGGTCTTGTATCTCCAGATTACATAAGGCGAGCCCCCAGACCGGCGAATCCGACCCGGGACACGGCACATCAGGTCTTGCTGCCTGCCTTCTCGGCCCCGGCCGCTTTCTTGAGCAGTTCGTTGAAATTCATTTCGAAATTCGCCAGGTCGCTGCGGTCCACGATCGTGGCGGCCGCCACCCCCACGGCGATGGCCACGGCTTCCCGGATCTCCGCACCGTCGGCGCCGTACTTCATGGCCTTCTTGAGATGACCTTCCAGGCAGTTCTGGCATCCCGCGCTCAACGACGCGGCTATGGCGATCAGTTCCTTGGTCTTGTTGTCGAGCGCCGTGCCCTCCCGGTAGGTCTCCCGATAGAAATCGAAGTAGATGTCTTTCATCCGTTCTTCCAGCAACTCGTATGACCTGAGAACCTTACCCACGTATGTAACCTCCGGAACCCGATGCGAAGACGTTTAGGAATCTGTCATTGTATCAATGCGATCCGCCTGTGATCCGGTTGTCATCCTGCCCATCCGAACCCATTGGAGTATTCAAAAACCGCATCGGGATTATTCAAACTTAAACCCGGGAACGGCTACAGACATACTAAGTCGCTTCCCCCTCCGGCGCAATCTGATTCGGCGAACCCCGCGCAATCTGATTCCGCGCCGCCTTCGGCCGCTTCTGACTGCCCTGCACGGACCATTCAGGATACTTCCGGATGGAAATACCGGTACACTTTCCGCGCCGCGTCTTTGCCCACGCCCTGGACCGTCCTCAGTTCCTCCTCGGAGCACTTGCGTATGTTCTCCACGGAGCCGAGCGCCAGGATCAACTGCTGTTTCCGCTTCGGTCCCACCCCGGGTATGTTGTCCAGTTCCGAACGGATCATGCGCCTTCCCCGCTGCTGCCGGTGAAAGGTCACGGCGAACCTGTGGGCTTCGTCCCGGGCCTGCATGAGCATCTTCAGGGCCGGGGAGGACCGGGGGACGAGGATCGGTTCGGACTGGCCCGGCCGGAAGACTTCCTCCAGGCGCTTCGCCAGGCCGATGACCGGCAGGTCAACCAGGCCCAGCTCGTTCAGGACCTGTCGGACGCTGGAAAGCTGGCCCTTTCCGCCGTCGATGAGTATGAGGTCCGGAAGGGGCTTGTTCTCGTCGATCAGCCGCCGGTACCGCCGGCCGACCACTTCCTGCATCATGGCGAAGTCGTTGGGGCCGATCACGTCCCTGACCTTGAACTTCCGGTAGTCCGACTTGCGCGGGCGGCCGTCCACGAAACAGACCATGGAGGCCACCGGGTCCGAACCCTGAATGTTGGAGATGTCGAAGGTCTCGACGCGTCTAGGCGGCACTTCGAGTCCAAGGATTTCCTGCAGGGATCCCACCGAGGCGGGCATGCTGCGGCGAACCCTGGCTTCGGCCCGTTTCAGCGCGTGGGTGTTCAGCTGCAGTTCGGCGTTCTGCACGGCCAGCCGGACCATGGCGGCCTTGTCGCCCCGGCGGGGCACGGCGATTTCGACCTTGGATCCACGCTGCCGGGCCATCCATTCCCGGAACGTCTCCATGCCGTCCGGTTCCCCGCTCAGCAGGATCTCGTCGGGCCAGAGCTGCGCGGCGAGATAGTACTGAGTCAGGAAGGCGCCCAGCGTTTCCGGTTCCGTCGACTCCTCCGGCGCCGTAAGGAAGAAGTGCTCTTTGCCCAGCAGCTTGCCCTCCCGGACCTGCAGGACCGCCCCGCACACGTCGGTTCCGTTCCTGGCGAGCCCGATGATGTCCCGGTCCACTTCCCTGCTCGAAAAGGCCCGCTGACGAATCGTCGTCTTCTCGATGGCGACGATCTGGTCGCGAATGCGTCCCGCCAGTTCGAACTGCAGTTGCTCCGATGCCCGCGCCATGCGTTCCTTCAGCTGTTTCAGCAGGTCCTTCGTCCTGCCGGTGAGAAACTGGCACACCTGCTCGATGATTTCGCCGTAGCCCTCCTCGCCGATGTGCCCCTTGCACGGTCCGGGACAGCGGTCGATGTAATAATCGAGGCAGGGCCGGTCCATAGACGGCCACGCCTTCGCGCTGGGACAGGTGCGCAGCGGGAAGACCTTCCGGACCAGGTCGATCGTCCTTCGCATGGCCTTCACGTTGGTGTAGGGGCCGAAGTAGCGGGCCCCGTCCTGCCGGACGTTGCGCGTAACGACGACCCGCGGAAAGGCCTCGTTGGTCACCATGATGAAGGGAAAGGACTTGTCGTCGCGCAGCATCACGTTGTACTTCGGCTTGTGCTCCTTGATGAGATGGTCTTCCAGGAGCAGCGCGTCGACCTCCGACTCTGTGGCCACGTAGTCGAAGTCCCGGATCCGGCTGGCCAGGGCGACGGCCTTGGGCGCCGTGAGCCGGGTCTTCTGGAAATACGAGCGGATCCGCTGGCGCAGCGCGCGGGTCTTGCCCACGTAGATGATGCGCGACCGGGCGTCTTTCATCAGGTACACGCCCGGTTTGCCGGGGAGGGACTTGAGCTTCTTTTCGATTTCAGTCGGTTCGACAGCCATGGGAAGGGTGTCCGTTATTTGGATTCGAGAGGTCTGGCGCCGGGATTCAATTTAACCTTGACTTCGGGCGGCTCGCCAGGTAATTTGGTGCTGGTTTCAAACCGGAACTTGCGCGCCGGACGACAGGCCGCATCACAACGGGCCGCTTCGGCCGAGACGCCGTGCGGTGTATTGACGATTCAGCGTATTTAAGGGAGTATAAGTTGCCGACCCTCGTTTCATCCAAGAAGCGTTTGCGCCAGGAAAGCGTGCGTCAGCGGCGTAACGCCACGGTCAAGTCCGCCCTCCGGACTGCCATCAAGCGCCTGCGCGAGAATTCGGACGCCGAAGCGGCGCCCGGACTCCTCGGCCAGGCCTATTCCAAGTTGGATAAAGCTGTCAAGCGCGGTGTGATGCACCGGCGGACCGCCGCCCGCATCAAATCCAGGCTGACGAAACAGGCCAACTGAGCCGACAGAGCCTGTAACCAGTTCCCGGGTACCTGCCCTGACCGACCGGACGCACGTCCATCTTCTAAGCTATTCCGCTTGCCCGGCCTCCATGGCCACCTGCCGGTTTTCTGCTGATTCCGCGTATGTCAATGCGGCCTGGACCAGGCCTCTGAACAAGGGGTGGGGTCTGTAAGGACGGCTGGTCAACTCGGGGTGGAACTGGGTTCCTACGAAGAAGGGGTGCGTGGGGATTTCCAGGATCTGCATGATCTCCTCGTCGGGCGTCATGCCGGAGAATACCATGCCCTTGTGCTCGATGAGTTCCCTGTACTGGTTGTTGAACTCGTACCGGTGGCGAAACCGTTCGACGGCCGCTTCAGATCCGTAGCAGCGGTGGGCTTCCGTGCCGGCCTTCACTTTCACTTCATGTCCTCCGAGCCGCATCGTGGCCCCCATGCCGGTCAGTTTCCGCTGGTCGGGCAACAGGTAGATGACCGGCGTCTCCGTCTCCGCGTCGAATTCCGCGTGGGCGGCTTCCAGCATGCCGCACTGGTTGCGCGCGAACTCCACCACGGCCAGCTGGAAGCCATAGCACAGGCCCAGGAACGGCAACCCGTTCTCCCTGGCGTACTGTATGAACCGGATCTTGCCCTCGGCGCCCCGCTCGCCGAAGCCGCCGGGCACGATGATGCCGGAAATCCCGTCCAGCATGCCCTCGTCCAGCGGCTGATCACTCGAGAAATCGGTCGTGTCTATCCACTCGGTGGCGATCTCCGCGCCCACGGCGACCTTGCTGTGGTCCAGGGCGTTGAGGATGCTCACGTAGGAATCGTGCAGGGCCGTGTACTTGCCGGTGATGGCGATACGTATTTCAGGGTGGCTGCCGGACAGGTACTTCAGGTAGATGTCGAACATCTCGGGACGCTGGTCGGTACGCTGCGGGAGGTTGACGTTGAGCTTGTCGGCGACGATCTGCACCGTCTCCTGGCGGTCGAGCAGGGCCGGCACCCGGTAGATGGAATCCGTATCCGGGCTGCTGACCACGCGGTCCTCGGCGATGTTGCAGAAGAGGCTGATCTTCTGGCGGACGCTCTTGTTCAGGGGTATGGCCGAGCGGCACACCACGATATCGGGCTGGATGCCCAGTTGCAGCAGCGCCTTTACGCTGTGCTGCGTGGGCTTGGTCTTCAATTCCCCGGCGGACGCATTGTAGGGCACCTGCGTGACGTGGACCGACATGACGTTGTCCCGTCCCTCGTCGTAGAGCATCTCGCGGGCGGCTTCGATGAAATGGATGTTCTCGATGTCTCCGACCGTGCCACCGATCTCGACGACCAGGATGTCGTAGGGGCCCTCGTGGGCCTTTGTCCGGATCAGGTTCTTGATCTCGCCGGTCACGTGGGGGACGACCTGCACGTCCCGGCCCAGGTATTCGCCCCGCCGTTCCTTGTCGAGGATGATGCGATACACCCGGCCCGACGTGATGTAGTTGTTCCGGTTCAGGTTATCGTCGAGGAAGCGCTCGTAGGTACCCAGGTCCATGTCGCATTCGGTGCCGTCCTCGAGCACAAACACTTCCCCGTGGCGGTAGGGGTTGATGGTGCCGGCGTCCTGGTTCAGGTAGCCGTCGATCTTGATCTGGGAGACCGTGAATCCGTAATGCTTGAGCAGGTGTCCGAGGGAGGCGCTGAAGACGCCCTTTCCCACGCCGGACATGACGCCGCCGGTGACGAAGATGTACTTGGTCCGGCCGATGCGGTAATCGGTAGGGAAGAATTCGATGGCCTCGGACTCTACGGTCTTGGCGCTGTGGGCGTCCAGGTCGACTTCATTAAAAAACACATCGTCGCTATAGTCCGGGGCACCGGCCAAAGACTCGCTCCTTTTTCAGGATTTGGGATTTGAATGAGGCCGCATCTAAGATAGGGAGGGAAAGGCGACTTCGCAATACAATTATGTCAGTAATCCTATATCAGTACTCCCCGATCCACTTGCTCCTCAGCGCATCGAGCGTTCCCTTCTGTTCCATTTGAAACAGCCACAGGTTCAGGAAGTTGACGAAGGGCTGGTCGCCGCGGACGGTCATGTATCCTATATCTTCCCGGGTCAACGGTTCACCCGGACTCACGGCGTACAGCACCGGATTCTGTCTCGCGTAGATCACCGCCTCCACGTTGTCCGTGAACATCACGTCCACGTCACCGGCCGCCACGGCCGGCTGGACGTCCAGGTTGTTCTCGAACATGACGATCGCAGCCTGCCGGATGTTAGCCCGCACGAAGGCTTCGTTGGTGCCGCCTCGGTTTACCCCGATCCGCACCCAGGGCCGGTCCATGTCCTGCAGTCCCCTGAAACGGTTACGGTCGGACTTTCTGATGAGCGCCGACTTTCCGATGGTGACATACGGGTTGGTTAGCGCGAGGATCTTCTGCCGATCGAGTGTCCGCGTAATGCCGCTCATGGCCAGGTCGAACCGGTCACCCATGGTGTCGTCCGAAAGCGTGCTCCAGGTCGTCGGCACGAACCGGACGCTGACGCCGAGGGCTTCACCGAGCAGCTGCGCCGCGTCGATGTCCATGCCCTCGTAGGTACCGGTCTCCGGATTCAGATAGGTGAAAGGCTTGTAGTCGCCGGTCGTCCCGATCCGGATCTCGCCCCGTTCCTGGATCCGGTCCAGCAGGGAAGTCTGGGCGTGGGCGTATGCTGAAAGGGCACTCAGTAAGGCTAGCAGAAGAAGCGATGGGATGGCGCGCATAGGGATAGTCCTCATAAATCAATCCAGTAGAGTATGATTCACCGTGGGAACTTCGATCGATCTGCGGATCGGGCTGTCGGTGAGTTTATAGTGCTTCCGGCCCGGTGTGTCAATGCATCTTGACAGGCCAGTGCCGGGTTTCTACCTTGAAACGGCACTCGGACCAATTGTAATACACGTGGCATTCCCGTCTGTCCACCCGCTGGAAATCTTGCCCTTTCAGGCCATGTCACCAGCCTCCTCCAGTACGATACGGACATCGTCGACCGCGCTGTTCATCCTTCTGATCATTTCGCCCTTTTTCTTTGACCGGTGGCTGTCCCGCGAGGCAGACGTACGTGAGGCAGACTCGGCAGACCCGGGTCGATACGGGTTCCTGCTGACCGACGCGACGGCGGCGGCCGGCATAGATTTCGTCCATGCGAAGCCGCAACTCGATCCGAAACTCGACCCGATCATGCCCCATATCTCGGCCCTCGGGGCATCCGTCTCGGTCGCGGATTTCGACAATGACGGTTGGCAGGACCTGTACGTGACCAGCAGCCGGAAGGGTACGCCGAATGCCCTGTACCGGAACCTGGGCGACGGAAGCTTCGTGGAGGTTGCCCGGGAAGCCGGTCTGGCCGATTTGAACGGGGACGGCGGCGTTTCCATGGGCTCGGTGTGGGGGGATTACGACAACGACGGATTCGAGGACGTCTTCATCTACATGTGGGGCCGGCAGCGCCTGTACCGGAACCGGGGCGACGGTACCTTCGAGGACGCGACCGGGCAGGCCGGGCTCGACCGGTGGATGAACGCCAACAGCGCCGTGTGGACGGACGTCGACCGGGACGGCCTGATCGATCTTTACGTGGGCGGGTATTTCTCGGAAGTCCATGACCTGTGGCAGGTTACGACGACGCGAATCATGCAGGAGAGTTTCGAATACGCGAACAACGGCGGCCACAATTACCTCTTCCTGAACCGGGGAAACGGCCGCTTCGAGGACGTGACGGAAGCGTACGGGGCGGACTGCACGCGGTGGACCATGTCCGTCGGCGCGGCGGACCTGAACGGCGACGGCTGGCCCGATCTGTACCTGGCCAACGATTACGGTCCCGAGGTGCTCCTCCTCAATATCGAAGGAAAGCGTTTCGAGCAGCCCGCCGGGACCACGCTGGAGGAGACCTCCAAGAGCGGTATGAACGTGGCCTTCGGCGACCTGTACAACGACGGACGGGCGGACGTCTACGTGACGAATATTTCGAAGCGTGGCTACCTGTTCCAGGGGAACAATCTCCGCCGCAACCTGATCGCGGAAAACGGCCGGATGATCAACATCGCGGAAGGTGAAATCGCAGACGCGGGCTGGGCCTGGGGCGCGCAGTTCGGGGACCTGAACAACGACGGTTCCGTGGACCTCTTCGTCACCAACGGCTTCGTATCAGCCGATCCGGAAGAGGACTACTGGTACGAGATGTCGCGCGTCGCCATGGGCAACAACAACATCTTCCAGGACGTGCGGAACTGGGCGCCCATGGGCGATCAGAGCCTGTCGGGATTCGAGCGGTCTAGGCTGTACCTGAACGACGGCACCGGGCGCTTCTACGATGTGGCGGCATCCGTCGGCGTAAACGACCGGTACGACGGCAGGGGGGTCGCCCTCGCGGACCTCTTCAACAGGGGCGTGCTCGACGTGGTGGTGGCCAACCAGGATGGTCCCCTGATCCTGTACCGGAACGAGGTCGCCGATGAGAACGCGTGGATTGCCTTCGAATTGAAGGGCACCCGTGGCAACGCGAGCGCCATCGGCGCGGAGGTCCGGGTATTCAGGGACGGCCGGCAACAGCTCCAGGTCGTGACGGCGGGCGCGAGTTTCGCCGCCCAGAGCCAGCGGAGGCGGCATTTCGGCCTGGGAGCCGCCACGGAGATCGAACGGGTCGAGATACGCTGGCCGGGCGGGACGGTGCAGACGCTGGAACGTCCCGATATCAATCGGCTGCACACCGTGACCGAACCGGAGGGATGATGGGCGCAACCAGGGCCGCGGAGTCCGGATCCACCGCGGGACCGCCGAAGGGGGCGGGATGGCAGATCGACCCGCGGTACCTGTCCTCCGGCCTGATAACTCTGATCCTGGTCTTCGGCCAGCTATACGTGGGATTCCTCCACGACCTGTCGCAGCTCTTCACGGCAATCGTCGTTGCCCTTGTGGCGGAACTGGCCCTTGGACGCCTGCTGACGGGCCGGTGGCCCAACCCCGCCAGCGCGTACATCACCGGTATCAGTTGCGGGATTCTGCTGAGGTCGCTTGCCCTGTGGCCCTACGCCATCGCCAGCCTGCTTTCCATCCTGTCGAAATACGTCCTCCGCTTCAGAGGCCGGCACCTGTGGAACCCATCCAACCTGGGCATCTGCGTGGTGCTCTTCGCGGCGCCCGGGACCGTGGCCGCCCTGAGCGAGCAGTGGGGCAACGACCTCTGGGCCATGGCCGTGATCTGGGTGCTGGGTTCGGTCATCCTCTGGCGGGCGAAGCGTTTTCACGTTACCTTCACGTACGCCGCCTCCTTCGTCGTGCTCGCGTTCGCGCGGTCCTTGTTGACCGGAACCCCGTTCCTGTCCGAGGTCGCGCCCATTACCGGCCCCATGTACCAGCTCATGGCCTTCTTCATGGTCACGGATCCCGCCACGTCCGTCTCATCTCGCAACGGCCGAATCGGGGTGGCTTTTCTGGTGGCGCTGGCGGAAATGGTACTGCGGCTCTACGAAATCGTGAACGCACCGTTGTACGCGCTGTTCCTGGTGGGACCGGCGGCGAAGGTTCTGGACTTGAAACGTTCGATCTGACCGAAAGGGAGTTCACCATGGCCCTCAACGTAGGCATCGTCGGCGTGGGCGGCATCGCGCACTGTCACGGCAGGGCGGCCCGGGAGGTGCCCGAAGCGGAACTCGCCGCGATTTGCGACGTCTCCCAGGACGCGCTGGACAGGTTCGGCGAGACCTTCGGGGTCTCCCGACGCTACACGGATCTGGAGCGCATGTTGCAGGACGAGGAAATCGACATCCTCTCCATCTGTACCTGGGGCGATTCCCACGCGGATCTCAGTATCCAATCCGCGCGGACCGGCCGGGTCAAGGCGATTCTCTGTGAAAAACCCATCAGTTCGACGGCGGCCGAATGCGAAGCCATGATCGAATCCGCGCGGGATCACGGCGTCCTGCTCGCCGAGGCCTTCAAGTTCCGCCACCACCCGTGCCATATCAGGGCGAAGGAGCTCATCGACGCCGGCGAGATCGGCAAGGTCAAGTTGATCCGCAGTACCTTTACCGCGGCGGTAGATCCAGATAATCTGAGACCGGACTACAACTGGCGGTTCAACAGGAACAAGCGCGGCGGCGCCACCTACGACCTGGGCTGCTACTGCATACACCACGCCCGGTTCATCACGGGAAGCGAACCGGAACAGGTCCATGCGCGCGGCCACTACGGCCAGCGGTCACGGGTGCCCGAGTCCGTCCTGGCGCAACTCGAATTCCCCGGCGAGATCAGCGCGCAGTGCGCCTTTTCCTTCCGGTTCCATAGTTCCCAGGAGTTCGAGGTGTTCGGTACGGACGGCTACATGCGGATGGACATGGCCTGGAACAACGAAGATCACCCGGTCGTGCTGGAAATCAGAAAAAACGACGGGGAAGAAAGGACCATCCGGTTCACCCCGGTCTTTCAATTCACCAATCAACTGCGACACCTTGGCGAATGTCTCGAATCCGGCCGGCCGCACCGGATTCCACCGGAGAACAGCCTGGGCAACATGCGGGTCATCGACGCCGTGCACGCGTCCATTGACGCGGGACAGCCCGTGGTTTTAAATACCGCTTAGTTTCTCGGGCTCACGCTTCATACCCAACAGAGGAGGACATCGAGCAATGAGAATCACACACACCAGCGTCACCGTAGATGACCAGCAGAAGGCGCTTCGCTTCTACACGGAAACACTGGGCTTCCAGTTGAAGCACAACATACCCCTGGGAGAACATTCCTGGATCACCCTGGTATCCAAGGAGGATCCGGATGGAACGGAGCTGGTGCTCGAACCTGACGCCTATCCCCCTATGCGACCGTTCAAGAAGGCCCTTGTGGAGGACGGCATTCCCTGGACTGCCTTCTCGGTCGACGACGTCGCAGCCGAACACGAGCGTCTCGAGGCAAAGGGCGTGCGGTTCGTACAGCCGCCAACGGATGCCGGCACCGTTGTTATCGCCGCCTTCGACGATACGTGCGGCAACTTGATTCAGATTATGGCGGAGAAGGACCAGGCGTGACGATCGCCTAGACCTCGTCGTCCATCATGTGGTCCACGGGCATGGCGCTCGTTTTCAGGGAGGAACATGATGCTCAGGAACATCCTCGCGGCCATCGTCGGCTACGTTGTCATGGCCGCCGTACTCTTCGTACTCTTCTCGCTGCTGTGGGTGGCCGTGGGACCCACGGGCGCTTTCCAGCCGGGTTCGTGGGAAGTACCTGTCGGCTGGGCGCTCGGTTCGCTCGTGCTGGGGTTCGTAGGGGCGTACATCGCCGGCCTGGTTTGCGTCCGGATAGGGCACGATGCCAGGGCTGCCACGATTTTGATCGGCCTCGTGATCGTGTTCGGGGTGGTGAGGGCTCTGACGCCGGTGGAGATGGCGGCAGGACCGCGTCCCGACGATGTGTCGCTGATGGAGGCGACCGCGGGTGCTGTTCATCCGGCATGGTTCAACTGGCTCAACCCGCTTGTCGGGGCGGTGGGTGTCTGGTTCGGATCGCGGAAGTCGCGCGCTTAACAACGCGCAACAAGCAGATTCGTAATAACCGAGCACGTAGTAGTCAACCCGTATCAGTCAACAGGATCACCGGCGGCAGGATGAACAACGGTCCATCGACCGGACCTGGTTAACTGGAGCGGCACGTACCATGACCTTAGAAGAAATGACCCTCGGCGTCGAAGAGGAATATCAGATCATCGACCCCGAGTCGCGGGAACTGACTTCCTACATCTCCGAGTTTTTAGAAAAAGGGAAGCGGGTCTTTCGCGACCAGGTCAAGCCGGAATTCCTTCAGTCCCAGGTGGAAATGGGTACCGAGGTCTGCAGGGACATCAAGGAAGTCCGAAGGGAGATCGCCCGTCTTCGGAGCATGGTGTCCGAAATCGCGGAAAAGAGCGGCCACCGGATCGTGGCGGCCGGCACCCACCCCTTTTCCCGCTGGCAGGAGCAGGAAATCACCGAGAAAGACCGGTATCGCAGCCTGGTCGCCGACCTGCAATACGTCGCCCGCCGCCTGCTCATCTTCGGCATGCACATCCACGTCGGCATTCCCGATCGGGAACTGCGCATCGACACCATGAACCAGATCGGCTATTTCCTACCCCACATCCTGGCCCTGTCGTCTTCGTCCCCCTTCTGGATGGGAGACAACACGGGGCTCAAATCCTACCGGAGCATCGTGTTCTCCGAGCTGCCCCGGACCGGCATACCCGATCGGTTCGACTCGGCCGTCGAGTACGACCATTTCATCCAGACGATGATCAAGACCGGCTGCATGGACGAGCCCACGAAAATCTGGTGGGACGTGCGGCCCCATCCCCGTTTTCCTACACTGGAACTCCGCATCTGCGACTGCATCACCAAAATCGACGAAGTGGTGGCCATCGTGGCCCTGGTCAGGGCGGTGGCGGCCAAGTTGATCCGGCTTCGGCGAGAGAACCAGTCATGGCGGTACTACCGGCGCGACCTGGTGGCCGAGAACAAGTGGCGCGCCATCAAGGACGGGCTGGACGGGAGCCTGGTCGACTTCGGCAAGGAAGAGGAAGTGCCCCTGCGATTCCTCATCGAAGAACTGCTGGATATCGTGGACGACGTCGTGGATCCACTCGGCGTCCGGGAGGAGATCGAGTACATCCGGGTCATGCTCGAGCGGGGGAGCAGCGCGGACCGGCAACTCAGAACCTATGATGAAACCGGTGACCTGAAGGCGGTCGTCGACCAACTGGCCGAGGAGACGGTGACGGGATTGTGATCGGGACGTAGGTCGAACGCCCGCTCTGTTCGTAAATCACTGAAGCTTGAATCTAATTGGTTTCTTCAGTCCTGCTGTATACAGTGAGACGAGTGCGCCCCATGCCTTCCCGTTCCAGACCCAACCTCCTGTGGATTTCCTTCGAGGACACCGGCCCTTACTACGGTTGCTACGGAGACCCGGTAGCCCGCACGCCGAACGTGGACCGGTTCGCGGCTGAGGGGTGCCGGTGGACGCGCTGTTTTTCCACGTCGGGGGTATGTGCTCCGGCCCGTTCGGCCATCATCACAGGAATGTACGCGATTTCCGTCGGTACGCACCACATGCGGACCACTCACGCCGATCCCGCTGTACCCGAGTTGCCCACGCCATATTCCGCGGTTCCGCCCCACTACGTCAAGTGTTTCACCGAGTACCTGCGGGCGGCAGGCTACTACTGCACGAACAACTTCAAGACCGACTACCAGTTCGAGCCGCCGCTGACGGCCTGGGACGACCAGGGCGACGCGGCCCATTGGCGCAACCGGCCCGATCCGGACCAGCCTTTCTTCGCCGTCTTCAACCTCATGCGCAGCCATGAAAGCGGGATGTGGCCGGAGAAGTGCCCGTCGCCCGAGTTCGATCCCGAAGCCATCGAGCCGCCGCCCCACCTGCCCGACACGCCGAAGGTCAGGGAGACCCTGGCCCGCATGTACACCCATATCGCCCACAACGACCGGGAATTTGGCACGCTACTGGAGCAGCTGGAAGCAGACGGACTCGCCGACCATACCTACGTCTTCAACTGGAGCGATCATGGTCCCCTGCCCCGGGGCAAGCGCTGGCCCTATGACGCGGGCATACATGTGCCGCTCATCGCGCGGGGACCGGACCTGAAAGGCGGGCGGGTATGCGAAGACCTGGTCAGCACGATCGACCTGGGTCCCACGATGCTGTCCCTGGCCGGCGTAGAAATCCCGCACCATATCCAGGGCCGCGCTTTTCTCGGGGAGCAGGCCCGGCCGTCACGGGACTATGTCTACGCCAGCAGGGACCGCCACGACGTGTCCTACGACATGGTCAGGGCCGTGCGCGACGGCCGATACAAGTACATCCGGAACTACCGGCCCGATCTGCCGTATCTTTCCTGGATTCCTTACCGCAACCGTCATCCGATCATGCAGGAGATCTGGCGGCTTCGCGTGGAGGGCGGCCTCGACGAGGCGCAGTCGGCCCTGTTCCGGTACCCCCGGCCCGTCGAGGAGTTTTACGACACGGTGGCCGATCCTCATGAAGTTCACAACCTGGCCGGTAATCCCCGGATCCGCGGCGACCTGGAGCGGATGCGCGAAGCGCTCGATGCATGGATCGAAGAAGTGGGGGACATGGGCCGCATCCCCGAAAGCGAGATGGTCCGGACCTGGTATCCGGAAGGCCGCCAGCCCGAGACCGCCCCCGTGGTCTGCGTGCCCATATGCGCCGAAAGTCCCGGGATCGAACCCGCTCCGGAGGGCGGCACCTATGATGGACCCATGCTGCTGCAACTGCATTGCGCAACGCAGGGCGCATCCATCGCCTACGCGCTCGAGGCCGGGGACAACCCCCATTGGCTATTGTATACCGAACCGCTCCGGCTCGAGGCCGGCGAGTACCGGGTGCGGGCCCGGGCAATTCGGATCGGGTACAAAGAAAGTCCCGAGATCCGGGCGAAGTTCCTGGTTCGGGAAGCATGAATAGTGCGCGGTGGCGAACCGGGACCCGGCGCGGCGGCACGTCCGGCCGTCACCCGGGCGCGGCAGGCCCCGTCTTCAAAGAGGTTGACCATCAGGTGGTGAATCATTAAGAAAATACAAGCACGTTACGCGAAGTTCAGGTGTTTCGAACCCGGAGCCCCGCCATGGACCCTTCCTGTCTTGCCTACCGTTTGACGGACGAAGAGCGGCGACGATTCGATGAACAGGGTTTTTTCATCGTGGAGAGCGTCCTGCCGGGCGACATGGTCGAAGCACTGGGGAGGATCGCGGACCGCATCGATGCCGAACGCCGTCCGAACATGGGGGGCAGCCCCTACAGTATCAAGAACCACTTCGACATCATCGGCCAGGACGACCTGCTGCTGGAACTGCTTGACTGGCCGAAGACCTTCCCCAAGGTCTGGGGTATTCTCGGCTGGCACATCCAGTTGTACCATTCCCATTTAATCGTTTCGCCACCGTCGCCGGCGGATCAGAAGCCTAAAAAACGGCGCCTGGGCTGGCACCAGGACAGCGGCAGGCTCAATATCGACCTGGAGACCACGCCCCGTCCGCGGGTGTCGCTGAAAGTGGCCTTCTTCCTGAGCGACTGTACGGCGACCGACCGGGGCAATTTCCACGCCATTCCGGGCAGCCATCAAAACGAGGCGATCGACTTTCCCGAAAACGCAGAACTGGATCCGGAAGGCGCCGTACCGATTCGGGCCGCGGCCGGCGACGCGGTGTTTTTCGATCGCCGTCTCTGGCACGCTTCCGGGATCAACTACTCCGATCTCACCCGCAAAGTGTTGTTCTACGGCTACAGTTACCGCTGGCTGCGTCCCCGGGACAACATGACGGTGGACCACTACATGGACCGAAGCGACCCCATCCGCCGGCAACTCCTGGGCGCCGGACCCTCGGGCGGCCATGGCTATACCTCGCCTCTTCCGGAAGATATCCCGCTGCGCGAATGGATCGCTGAACATGCGGGCCGGGAGTTCGTGGTAAACTGAGCAAGGTTATCGGTACATTGCCTGATTCATCAGAGACCCTGGCGGAGCAGCAGGCCCTGCTCGACCGAATCGCCGAAGCCATAGCCGCACGCGAGCTCACCGCGCCCGCGGTCCTCTTCCTGGAATCCATGAAACCCCTCTCGTTTCTGGGCGGCCAGTTCATGGCTTTCCTGAGTCCCTTCATACACATGGTGGTGGACGCATCGGACTACGACCGGATCGCCGAGGCCATCGAGCGCCGGGAGAACGTGGAGTTCCTGATCCAGCGCATAGAGCATCACGCCTCCGAGGCGGATGACACGGCAAACTGACTCCATGGCCCTTCCAACAGAAATCAACGTCATCCTGGCCACGGACTGCGGCAGCACGACCACCAAGGCCATCCTGATCGAGCGGCGGGACGGCGCGTACCGTCTCGTCGTCCGCGGCGAGGCGCCGACAACCGTGGAAGCGCCCTTCGAGGACGTCACGCGGGGCGTCCTCAACGCGGTGCGCGAGGTGGAGGAGCAGTCCGGCCGCGAGATCCTCGACGGAGAACGGATCGTGTCGCCCGCCGAGGGCGGCCGAGGGGTGGACATCTACGTCTCGACGAGCAGTGCCGGCGGCGGGCTTCAGATGATGGTGGCCGGCGTGGTCTTGAGCATGACCGCCGAAAGTGCCGAACGGGCGGCCCTGGGCGCGGGCGCCATCGTCATGGAAACCCTGGCGTCCAACGATGGGCGTCTGCCCCACGAGCGCATCGAACGCATACGCCAGCTCCGTCCTGACATGATCCTGCTGTCCGGCGGTGTGGACGGTGGCACGAAGTCCCACGTGGTCGAGATGGCCGAGTTGATCGCCGCGGCGGACCCGAGACCCCGATTGGGCAGCGGCTACGACCTGCCGGTGATCTATGCCGGGAACGCCGACGCCCTCGAGGACATTGCCCGGATCCTGACCGAACGGACGGAACTCAGCCAGGTGGACAACCTGCGGCCCGTGCTCGAAGCGGAGAACCTGGGCCCCGCCCGGGAACAGATCCACACCCTGTTCATGGAACACGTGATGGCCCAGGCGCCCGGCTACGGCGACCTGATGGCGTGGACCCACGTGCCGATCATGCCTACGCCCGGCGCCGTGGGACGGATGGTGCGGGTCGTCGCGGAACGAAACGGAATCGACGTGCTGGGCGTTGATATCGGCGGTGCGACTACCGACGTGTTTTCGGTCTTCGGCGGCGCGTTCAACCGGACCGTCAGCGCCAATCTCGGCATGAGCTACAGCATTTCCAACGTGTTGACGGAGGCAGGACTGGAGAACATCGCGCGGTGGCTGCCCTTTGAATTGACCGACGCCGACCTGAAGGACCGCATGGGCAACAAGATGATCCGGCCCACCAGCATTCCCCAGACCATGGAGGAGCTGATCATCGAGCAGGCCGTGGCCCGCGAGGCCCTGCGGCTGGCCTTCGAGCAGCACAGGAACTTCGCCGTCGAGTTGAAGGGCGTGCAACAGCTTAGAACGATATCGGACACCTTCGACCAGCAGACGGGCGGCCGGACCCTGGTCGACCTGATGAACCTGGACCTGGTCATCGGCAGCGGGGGCGTGCTCTCCCACGCGCCGAGCCGGGCGCAGGCCGCGCTGATGATGGTGGACGCCTTCCAGCCGGAGGGCATCACGAACCTGGCGGTGGACAGCATCTTCATGGTGCCCCACCTGGGCGTGCTGTCGACCGTACATGAAACCGCGGCGCTGGAGGTCTTCGACCGGGATTGCCTCGTCCATCTCGGTCCGTGCGTCGCACCCGTGGGTACCGGATCGCCCGGCGCCCCGTGCGCGACCGTAAAGGCGAGGACGGACGACGCGGAATGGACGCACGAGGCGGCCGTGGGCGAACTGGCCGCGATTCCGGCCGGGGAGGCGGAGGAGGTCGCCCTGGAGGTCTCGCCGTCCCGCGGGTTCGACGCCGGTTCCGGACGGGGCGTGACCGTCGCCCGTACCGTGCGGAACGGCCCCCTGGGCGTGATCATCGACACCCGCGGCAGGCCGCTTCAACCGCCGGAGGACGCGGCAGAACGGATAGAAACGCTGCAGAGGGATTACCGCGCACTCGACCTTTTTCCGGAGTCCGGCTGATGGCCCACGCCTATACATCCGGCCTGCGCGTATCGCCGCGGACCGTCGTCGCCAGGACGCGCCGCCTGCCCCTGAGCGGACAGGTGCTGGTAGATGTCGGCGACCGGGTACGGCCCGACACGGTGGTCGCCGAAACTTTTCTACCCGGCCCGGTGCACAACGTCAACGTCGCCAATGCACTGGCCATCGCACCGGAGGAAGTGCCGGGCTGCATGCTCAAGCATCGGGACGAACCGGTGGCGAGAGGCGAGTTGATCGCCGAATCGAAGGGCATATTCGGTCTGTTCAAGTCCAGCGTTCGTTGTCCCGAGAGCGGCACCATCGAAATGGTCTCGGAAGTGACCGGACAGGTGCTCATCCGGGAACCGTCGACGCCGGTGCGGATCAACGCCTACCTCGACGGCACGGTCACCGAAACGCTGCCGGGGGAGGGCGTCGTGGTGGAAACGGCCGGCGCCTGCATTCAGGGGATCTTCGGCGTGGGGGGCGAAACGCACGCGCCCATACACCAGATCGTCCAATCGCCGGAAGACGAGGTCAACGGTGAGATGATCGATGACCGCCTGCGGGGCCGGATCGTCTGCTGCGGATCCATGATCACCCTTGACGCGTTGCGTAAGTTGATAGAGGTCGGCGCGTCCGGCGTGGTCGTGGGCGGCATGCGGTACCACGATATCGGCGACCTCCTTGGATACCAGATCGGTGTCGCGGTGACTGGCGGGGAAGACATCGGACTGACCATGATCGTCACCGAAGGCTTCGGACGGCTGCCCATGGCCGAACGCACCTTCGAACTGCTCCGTTCCATGCAGGACCGCGAAGCTTCCCTGAGCGGCGCCACGCAGATCCGGGCCGGTGTGATCCGTCCCGAGATCATCATTAAATCCGACGGCGACGAGGCGTCTGCTGATCAGGCCTCCTCGGATCGGGCGGCCCCGGCCGGCCGCGGCCTGGAAGCCGGTTCGCTGGTACGGCTGATCCGAGAACCCTGGTTCGGGGAACTCGCCACCGTGGCGTCGCTGCCCGAACAACCCGTGCGGCTTCCCACGGGCGCCTTCGCCCGGGTGCTGGAAGCGCGCAGGACGAACGGAGCGCTCGTGACGGTACCCCGGGCGAACGTGGAGATCGTGGAGACCTGATGCACCGCTTCCCAACCACCCGCATACTGTGTGGTGTACCCCATTCGAGTGGGCTGATGCGTGCGGTCTGCGCGTTCGCGGCGATCTCCACCTTGCTGCGTGCGGTCTTCGCGTCCGCAGCGGTCTTCTCCTTGCTGCAGGCGGATCCCGTTCTGGCCCAGGCCGGCACCGAATCCGGCTGGTTCAACGCGGACCGGACCCAGGCCCTGGTCCTGGGGATCATCCTGACGGGCGCTATCCTGCTTTACGTCGTGCTGGCCTCCGCGGGCCGGCCGCTATTCATACGCAAGATCGCCGGCCTGGAGACGGTGGAGGAAGCCGTGGGACGGGCGACGGAGATGGGCAAGCCCATCCTATACGTCCCCGGCCTGAACGACATGGACGAGGTGCAGACCATCGCGTCCATGAACCTGCTGGGCCATCTCGCCACCATCATCGCGGGCTACGATTCCAGGCTGCACGTGCCCGTACGCAAGTCCCTCGTCATGAGCGTGGCCCGGGAAACCGTGCAGCAGTCCTACCTTTCCGCGGGCCGTCCCGACGCCTACCAGGAGGACGACATCCACTACGTCTCGGATGCGCAGTTCGCATACGCGGCGGCCGTCGACGGCATCATCGTGCGGGAAAAGCCGGCCGCCTGTTTCTACCTGGGCGGGTTCTACGCCGAATCCCTTATCCTGGCGGAAACGGGCAACTCCATCGGGGCCATACAGATCGCGGGAACGGCAAGACCTCCCCAATTGCCCTTCTTCGTGGCGGCCTGCGACTATACGCTGATCGGAGAGGAATTGTTCGCCGCGAGCGCGTACCTGTCCAAGGAACCACGCATGCTGGGCAGCCTGAAGGGACAGGACGCCGGCAAGGGCATCGCCATCATATTCATCCTGGCCGGCAGTGCGCTGGCCACCCTGGAATCCATTACCGGAAGTGAAACCGTCCGCGAAGTCTCCGAAATCGTGCTCTGGCTATTCAGGTAGATCCCATGCGCCGTAGAATACCCCTTATCATCACCTTCATCATCGGCGTGGTCCTGATTACGGGATACTTCGTGACGCGGGGCCCCTTCAATACGCTCTACGAGAGTTTCTCGGACTACTTCGCCATCATTACCGTCTTCGCGTTCATCCTCGGCGGAGGGAGCCTGCTCAAGATACACCTGAAACGCGTTTCCAGCCGCGCCGCGGACTGGCCCTACAGCGTGGTCACCCTGGTGGCCTTCCTCGTCACCCTGGTAATCGGCCTGTTCAAGGTGGGCAACCCCGGCGGGATGGGCGGGGAGATCCTGGCCTCGGGTTCCTGGCTGCGTTTCATGTTCGACGGGGTCTACAACCCGCTGTCGGCCACCATGTTCTCCCTGCTGGCCTTCTTCGTCGCCTCGGCTTCGTACCGCGCCTTCAGGGCGCGCACGAAGGAGGCTACCATCCTCCTGTCGGCCGCCATGGTCATCCTGCTGGGCAGGACCCCCGTAGGAGCGTGGATGACGGCCTGGATGCCGGAAAGCCTGGCCTTCCTCGAACTGCCGAACCTGGCCAACTGGATCATGGCCTGGCCCAATACCGCCGGTCAGCGGGCCATCATGATCGGCATCGCCCTGGGGGTCATCGCGACATCTCTACGCATCATCCTGGGGATCGAACGCAACTACCTGGGCCGGGGAGAATAAGCATGCGGATTCCCGATTCCATCCTTCAGATCGATCGCCGGATCATCTTCGTGCTCATCGGGGCGGCGGTCTGCATCCCCCTGCTCCTGAAACCCCGCTTCCAGGACAGCCCCACGCCTATCGTACAGTCGATCTTCGACACCGTGGAACGGCTACCGTCCGGGTCGCGGGTGTTCCTTTCCTTCGATTACGGCCCGGACACCGCGCCCGAGCTGGACCCCATGGCGAAGGCCCTCGTACGGCATACGATGACCCGCGGCCACGAGGTGTCCTTCTTCACCCTGTTTCCCGAAGGGGTGGGACAGATCAAGAAGATCACGGACAACATGCTGCCCGTGGAGTTCCCGGACAAGGCATACGGGCGGGATTACGTGAACCTGGGGTACAAGGCCGGTCTGGGCGGCGCGATCAACACCATGGTGGTCAACTTCAGGACGCTGGTCAACGCCGACGCAGAGGGCACGCCGCTCGACGATCTTCCCATAACCGCGGACGTGGACGAGATGGTGGATTACGTCATCATCCTGAGCCTGACCGCGGGGGACCCGGGACTGAAGGAGTGGATCCAGTTCGCGGGCGACATCGCGGGAATTCCCGTCATGGGCGGCGGTACGGCCGTGGTGGCACCGGAACTCTATCCCTACTATCCCCAGCAGCTGGTCGGCTTGATGGGTGGCCTCAAAGGGGCTTCCGAGTACGAGTCCGCCCTGGTGGACCGGTATCCGGCCTACCGGAACGCCACGATGGAGGCCACCATGCGCATGGGTCCCCAGGTCGTGACCCACGTGCTGATCGTCCTGCTGGTCCTGCTGGGCAACCTGGCCTACTTCCTCGGCCGGTCTGGCCGGGCGGACCGGACAGGCCAGGGGGGCCGGGTATGACGCCGGACGTAGAGGACTTCTTATGGACGTAACGCTGATGCTCTGGATCGACGCGGCCCTCACGCTGATGATCCTCAGTTTCCTGTACCGGGACAATCCCTTCTACAAGTTCGCCGAACACCTGTTCGTCGGCGTTTCGGCCGCTTACCTGATGGCCGTCGGGTTCTGGGACCACCTGGTGCCGAATCTGCTCGGCAAGCTGTTCCCTTCGCTCATGTCGAGCGTCGTGCCCGGCGCCGAGGGCCGGTCGCCGGACTACTACTACCTCATCCCCGCCGTCTTCGGACTGCTGCTGCTCACCCGCCTGATCGACCGCTGGGCCTGGCTCAGCCGCTGGGCCCTGGCCTTCATCGTAGGCGGCGCGGCGGGATTCAACCTGCCCCGCTTCCTCGATTCGGACTTCATCATCCAGGTCCAGAGCACCATGATCCCCCTCGTGGTGCTCGACACTTCGGGTAATCTGCTCTGGGGCGCCAGCTTTTCCCACATCGTGCTCGTCCTGGGCGTGATCTGCGGCCTGGTGTACTTCTTCTTCTCCGTGGAGCACAAGGGCGCGCTGGGACACGTGTCCCGCGCGGGCATCTGGGTGCTGATGGTGACCTTCGGCGCGGCATTCGGGTACACGGTCATGGCGCGCATCTCCCTGTTGACCGGCCGGATGGAAGCCCTCGGCGCCTGGCTCGGTTCGATCTTCTGAACAAGCGTACCGTTCGGTACCTGCGACCATGATTTCTGTTGCGCACGGCCCTGGTCCGCTGTTACTTACTGAACCGTTCTTTTCGGTCCCGGCGCGTTCCGCCGGGAGAGGGTGCACACGTGCAAGGAAGTTTAATGAAAGCCATCATTCCCGTCGCTGGCAGCGGCAGCCGATTGCACCCCGTCACGCTTGAGACTCCCAAGGCCCTGGTCCCCGTCGCCGGCAAGCCGGTGTTGGAATACCTGCTCGACCAGGTAACCGGCATGGGCATCCGCGACGTCGTGCTGGTGATCTCGCCATCGGGCGACGCCATCCGCCGGTACGTCGACCGGAGGGATGACCTCGAAGCCCGGTACGTCGTGCAACGCGAGCCGCTCGGGATCGGACACGCCGTGCACCTGTGTGCGGACCTCGTGGATGACGAGCCGCTCCTGGTCCTGCTGGGAGACGTCATCTATCTTTCTGATTTTGCTTTCCTGGCCGGGGAGCCGTCCGGCAACGCCATCGGCGTCAAGCGGGTCTCCGGTGACCTGAGCCGGTACGGACTGGTTGAAATCGAGGACGGTCGGATCACCCGGCTGGTAGAGAAACCCGATCATCCCGCATCGGATCTCGCGATCGCCGGGATCTACTGTTTCTCCAGTCCGCGGCCGCTCATGGAAGGTCTGGCAACCCTGGTAAGGTCCGGCCGAAGGACCCGGAACGAGTATCAGCTGACGGACGCCCTGCAGTGGATGGTGGAACGAGACGAACACCTGGTCCCCTTTGAAGTCGACGACTTGTACGACTGCGGCACGCCGGACCGCCTGCTGGAGGCCAACAGGCGGTTGCTCGACCTGAACGGGGGGCGTTGCGACATTCCCGGCAGCGTGATCATTCCGCCGGTAGACATCGCGTCCGACGCCCGGGTCCACCGGTCCGTCATCGGACCTCACGTCGCCATCTCGTCCCGGGCTTCCGTCGCGTGCACCGTCGTCCGTGACGCCACCATCGGAAGCCACGCCCGTGTCGAGAACTGCGATCTCAGGGGTTCCATCGTTACCCCCCATGCCGTCCTGGCCGATACGGTAAGGCGCGTTTCGGTCGGCCGGGGTGGTCTGGGCAGCCCGCACAGCCCGCACAGCCCCGACGGTCCGCACAGCCCCGACGGTCCGCACAGTCCCGACGGCGTGGAAGGCGCGCGCTGCGAAGTTTTCGTCTGACCGATTACCGAAACCACGAACCCGATCGTTCCCGACCCACGGGTCGATCATCAGGAGCATGACGCATGACACCCGGTTACCTCTTCACTTCCGAATCCGTTACCGAAGGCCATCCCGACAAGGTCGCCGACCAGATCTCCGACGCGGTGCTGGACGCCGTCATCGAACAGGACCCCTACGCCCGCGTGGCCTGTGAAACCTTCGTCACCACGGGCCTGGTGGTCGTCGGGGGAGAAATCTCGACGGACGGCCACGTGGATGCGCAAAGCGTGGCCCGCGAGACCGTCAAATCCATCGGGTATACGGATTCCGGGTTCGGGCTGGACTGGGAGTCCTGCGGCGTGGTCGTCTCCCTCGATCAGCAGTCCGCCGACATCGCCATGGGGGTGGACCGGCAGGGCGCGGGCGACCAGGGCATGATGTTCGGCTACGCGACCAACGAGACCCCCGAGATGATGCCCCTGCCCATCACCCTGGCCCACCGGCTGACCCGTAACCTCGCGGCGATCCGGAAGAACGGCGCGGCCCCGTATCTGCGTCCCGACGGCAAATCGCAGGTCACGGTGGAATACGTCGATGGCCAGCCCCGCCGGATCGACACGGTGGTCATCGCCGCCCAGCACGACCCGGACGTTTCGAACGAGCAGATCCGGGAGGACATCGTCAACGAGGTGATCGGTCCCGCGTTGCCGGAGGAGTTGATCGACCCGGGCCGGATCAAGTACCACGTCAACGCGACCGGCCGTTTCGTCACCGGCGGACCCCAGGGAGACGCCGGCCTGACCGGCCGGAAGATCATCGTGGACACCTACGGAGGTTACTGCCGCCACGGGGGCGGGGCCTATTCGGGCAAAGACCCGACCAAGGTGGACCGCTCGGCTTCCTACGCGGCCCGCTACGTGGCCAAGAACGTCGTCGCGGCCGGACTGGCCGAGAAATGCGAGATCCAGCTTGCCTACGTCATCGGCGTGGCGGAGCCGGTTTCCGTCAACGTCAATTCCTTCGGTACCGGCGCTGCCGACGACCTGGAGATCACCCGTCTGATCCGCAAGCACTTCGACCTGACGCCCCAGGGTATTATCGAAAGCCTCGACCTGCGCCGGCCGATCTACCGACCCACGGCGTCCTACGGACACTTCGGCCGCAACGAAGCGGGTTTTACCTGGGAGAACTGCGACAAGGCGGAGGAGCTAAGGAACCACGCCTGAGCCGCCATGGGCTGGGCAGCCCGTCTGGCGGACCAGGGTGTTGCTGCGCGCAGCGAATCTCACTTCGGCGCTCTGACCAGCAGAATCAGGGCCACCAGGCAGAATAGGGCGTTGGCGCCCCATGCCGCCGCCATGGGCTCGAGCAATCCGGCGTGTCCGAAGGCCTGGGCAAAGCGGAGCAGCCCCCAGTAGACGAAACATATACCGATACTGAGGGCGAATCCCACCGCTACACCGCCCCGTCTCAGGTGAGAGGCCAGCGCGCCGCCCAGCAGCACGATGATCAGGCCCGCGCTGGGAAAGGCGATCTTCAGATTGAGGTCCACCAGGTAGCCCTGCACGTCTCCGCCTCCGCGCCGGACGTTCTGTATCAACTGGTCGAGTTCGTCGTAGCTCATCTCCTCGGGACGTTTCTGCCCACGCATGAAATCTTCCGGCGTTTCGGACCATCCGTCCTGTTCCATTTCGGCGAATGTAATGTATTCGGACAATCCGCCTCCCGGCCGGAACCGCCGTTCCACCCCGTTGGAAAGCAGCCAGCGCCCGTCTTTCCAGGCGGCGCTTTCCGCCGTGAGTACGCTGGAGACGAGGCTGTCGCGGAATTCGGTGACGAAAACCCCCGTGCCCTCCGCGTCGCGTCCGTCGAATACGCGGATATAGAACTGGCGCCCTCCCTCTCCCCTGAAAAACACTTCGTTCCGGATGTGCTGGCCTGCTCCGCCCTGCAGGTCGACGTGTTCCGACTGGATTTCGGCCCGTTTCATGCTCGTATGGGGCACGAGCCATTCACCGGCCCAGAACAGACACGCGCTTACGACCGCGCTGACGAGGAGCATGGGCCGCAGAAGCCGGTACACACTGAGCCCCGATGCCTTCATGGCGGTCAGCTCGCCCAGCCTGGTCAGTTGGCCGAAGGTATACAGGCTGGCGAGCAGCAGGCTGACGGGAATCGTGAGTACGAAGATATAGGGGGTGTAATAGACGTAGTAGAGCGCGATGTATACCGGGGCCACCTCGCGGTCGAGGAAACGATCCAGCTGCTCGATGAGATCGACGACGAAGAAGATGCTGACGAAGGCGACCAGGCTGACGGCGATGGCGGTGACGAACAGGCGGAGTACGTACCGGGTGATCAGGGACATGTAACGGCGTTCCTCCGGTGGTATCGAAGCGAATTGAAGCGTGTCCAGGGGCGACCAGGCTGTCCAGGCTGACCAGGCTGACTGTCAGATGCGGTCCCGGCCGGTAACCCAGACCAGGAAGGCGCCGGGAACGCCGATGACGATATTCGCCGCCCACATCGCCCAGACGGGATCGATCATGTCGCGGTCCGCCAGTTCTTCACCGCCGAGCAGACAGGCCCAGTACAGCAAGAAGAAGCACAGGCTGACGCCCACGCTGACGCCGATGCTTCCGCGGCGGATGCGAACCCCCAGCGGCGCGCCGATCAGCACGAAGACGAAACAGGCCGCTGAAATGGCGTACTTCTTGTGGATCTCCACGATGTAGCTGTTCTTCTGCCGCTGCCTCAGCGATACCGTCCGCTCCGCCCGGTCCCTCGCCGCCTCGAGGGAATCCGCCTTTGCCTCCGGGAGAACCGGGCCGGGTACCAGTTTTGCGGATGCTGCGTCGATCTCCTGTTGCCATTCATCGATTCTGGCGCGCATCATCTCGATGTTCAGCTCGCGGTCGCCCCGGATCCCCGCCTCCGATCGCTGGACGCCGGCCGGTTCGGTGCGGATCGTGAACCGCTGCCGCTCGAAGATCTCTTTGAAATAGCGCCCCGAAGATTCGTCCTGCTGAAGCAGTTCTCCGTCGTACAGCATGAGATCGAGCCGGCTGCCCGTCTCGTTGACGTGGAATTCACCGGACTCAGCCGTCATGAGGCGCGGGTAGCTCAGGTTCCCCGTCTCGTAGATGGTGATACCGGAGATTTCGTTGTTTCTCGGGTTGACCCGGTCGATCAGGATGCTGTATCCCGGAATGTCCTTCATGAATATGTTTGCGTTGAAGAGTAACGTGGGACGCGCACGGTGGATATCGTTCATGAGCGAACGCGCCCGGTAGTTGGCTTCGGGCAGTATGACGTCCATGAAGAACAGGTGGCCGCTCCCCAGTAGGATTCCCGCTGCCAGGACCGGCGAGACCATCTGGAAGAAACTGACGCCGCCTGCCTTGAGCGCGGTGACCTCGTTATCGGCCGAAAGCCGGCCGAAGGCCATGAGGCTGGCGACCAGCACGGACATGGGGATCGATACGGCGACGATCCAGGCCAGGTTGAGGAAAAAAACCTCGAGCACGATGAACAGGTCGAGGTTCTTGCCGATGATGAGGTCGGCGATCTGAAATATGATGTCCATCACGAGGATGAACGTGATGACCACGAAGGAGAAAAGAAAGGGACCGACGTGCGCCTTGAACACGTATCGGTAGAGGTGAACCGGGAGGGTCATGGGCCAATCGGGCGGATAACGGGCCGGGGGAGGGCATTCCGACGCGTCCGATGTCGGGTTCCGTCAACAATAGTTACGATGTTTTGAAAAGGTCCCTCGACTATTCGAATATAGCGTGCGATACCGGGGATAAGCAAGCGGTTTTATCCCGCGCGGCGGTCCCGGGACAGCGGGAAATTCGCTTGACTCGCTCTGTGTATCGCGCTATACTCATTTCACTAATTTTCATATAAGGAGCATCCCCAATGGCCAGTTTGAATAAAGTCATTCTGATCGGTAATCTCGGCGCGGATCCCGAGATGAGGTATACGCCTGCCGGCCGGGCCGTGGTCAACTTCCGCATGGCCACGACGCGCCAGTGGAACACGCAGGACGGAGAACGGCGGGAAGAAACGGAATGGCACCGTATCGTGGCCTTTTCGAAACTGGCGGAGATCTGCGGCCAGTATCTCAAGAAAGGCGCGCCGGTGTATGTCGAAGGACGGTTGCAGACCCGTTCCTGGGAGGATCAGAACGGGATGAAACGGTACATGACCGAGATCGTGGCGAACGAGATGCAAATGCTGAGTGCCCGCCAGCAGAATGAGCTTGCATCGGACGCGCCCGGAGGAACCAAAAGCACGGCGACGGAAGTGCCGCCTTCTTCGCCCGAGTCCGATTCCGACGACGATCTTCCGTTTTGACGCCATTCGCGGGATAGCCCGTTCGTCGCAACCGGTTGCTCCTTCCAACGTGGGCCTGTAGTGAGAACCCATGACCGTTAGACTTAGCGGCAACGGGCTTCCCCGAATATCGATCCTTATTGCCCGCCAGGAACCCGTCGAACCGCTGATCAGGTGGTTGAGCGGCGCAGGTTACCCCTTAACGGAACTGCAGTACACCGTTGTTGAAGACCTCCACGCTCGCATACCCGATTCGGACGTCCTGCTCATCCAGACGGACCGGCCCCGGACGGTCCTTCCCTTCGTGATGGACGAACTGCGGTCGCGCGGGTTCCGGCACGCCCCCGCGGTCATCGTCCTGACCGGCTGTGACGCCATCGGCGACCTCGACGTCACCCGGGGAATCGACGATTTCATCTGCGCGCCATACAACGTCCGCGAGTTCGATCTTCGCATCAAGAACGTCCTCTGGCGGCGCCACAGCGTGCAGATCCAGGACATGATCGTATGGGGCGACCTGCTGATCAACCTGGGCAACTACGAAGTCACGATCCGGGGCAAGGCGATCGACCTGACCCTCAAGGAGTACGAGTTGCTCAAGCACCTGGCCCGGCACAGGGGACGGGTGTTTACGCGGGACGAGTTGCTGACCGCCGTCTGGGGATACGATTATTTCAGCGGTACGAGGACGGTGGACGTGCACGTGAGACGGCTGCGCATGAAGATCGAACGCCACGGCGTGCATATCATCACGACCGTCCGGGGCGTCGGCTACAAGTTCGGAGATTGAGATGCGCAGGACTTCCCTGATCCTGTTCACCCTGGTGTGCGTGATCATCGGATGCGCGTACTACAATACCTTCTACAACGCCAGGAAAGCGTTCAAGGAAGGGGAGCGTATACGTCTCAACCAGCAGACTCCCGATGGCGGCATACCGCCCCTGGCCCTTGCCTCCTACGAGCTTGCCGTCGAAAACGCGGGTCTCGTCCTTCGGGACCACTCCGGCAGTTCCTATGTAGACGACGCGCTGGTCCTGATCGGCGACGTCCGGTCGATACAGGGACAGCATCTGCAGGCTATCAAGCGATATGAGCAGGTGCTGAGGCTGTTCCCGGACGGCGAATTTACCGGCCACTGCGTTTTTTCCCTGGGCAACAGCCTCCTCAACGCGGGAGATTCCACCCGGGCCGATGAGCAGCTGGAACGCTTCGTCAGGGAGTTTCCCGACAGCGACCGGTTTCCGGACGCCCTGATGCTTCGGGGAAAGATCGCCCTGGGCGGCGCCCGCTACGGGGAAGCCGTCGCGCGGTTCCAGGAAGTGCTGGAAACGCGGCCCGGCGATGAACGGGAGGCGGAAGCCAGGTACCACATCGCACTTGCCAGGCTGGAGGAGCATCGGTTCTCCGAAGCTCGGGAACAACTCGCCCATGCCATCGACCAGGCACGTACTCGGAAGCTCAAGTTTCAGGCGGCTTTCATGCTGGGTGAAAGCTTGCGGCGCGAGGGGGATCTGCCGGCTGCGCTGCGGACATTCGAGTCGTTGCTGGATCAGCGCGCCTTCAGCGACTACCACCCCGAGGTGATGCTGGCGATCGCCGCGTGCCTGGCTGAAATGGACTTGCATGATTCGGCCGTCTCCACGTACGAGTCGCTCATCACCTATTTCGAGTCCGACCGGAGTCACGCGGAGGAAGTCTCCCGGGCCATGTTCGAACTGGGGGAACTATACCGGACCGCGGGAGATCTCGATCTGACAGAGCAGTGGTATGACGAGGCGCGGCGCACGAGTCCGCGTTCATTCTGGGTCGGGGATGAGGCCGACAGGAAGCATGGCGCCATACGCGAACTGCGGCGCCTGGACGGTAACCTCGGAAACCTGCTGGCCGCGATGGAAGCGATGAAATCCTCCGGCGATCCCGACTCGAATACCTCGTCGAACTACGCGCAACTGACGGAAGACGCGGTCGGCCTGCGATACCAGCTGGCGGAACTGTACCTGTTTCAGCTGGAGATGGCCGACTCGGCCCTGAGCCAGTACCGCGCCATAGAAGAAGCGTCGAATGATCCCTCCATGGCCGCCAAGGCCGCATTCGCAAGGGGCTGGATACTCGACGAGATGCTGAATGACACGGATAACGCCGGTTCGGTCTTCGATTCCATCGCCGTTCGGTATCCCGGGACCGCGCACGCCGTGGAAGCAGCCATCCTGCGGTCGAAACCCATCGTAGGTGAACTGCCCCCGGACCGGCTCTTCGCCGAGGCGGAACGGCTGCTTTTCGAAACCGACCGGCCGGACTCCGCGCGCGGGCTCTACGAAATGGTCCTCCAACGGGATCCGGATGGTGAATACGCGCCGCAGGCGCTTTATGCATTGGGCTGGCTTGCAGAGACGCATTTCGACGATCCGGACACCGCCCTCGACCGCTACCGCGAAATCGTGGAACGCCATCCCCGGTCTGAACAGGCGAATTCCGTTCGCGACAAGATCCGCCTCATGGAGGAACTGCTTCCTGCCACGAACGCGGACCCGGATCTGGCCCCGGCACCGGCTCCAGACCCGGCCTCGGCCCCGGCTCCGGACAAATGATGCGTTGACATCCGGGCCGGCCGGCTGTATTGTAGTGGAGCATGTCCACCATCCCCATCTGCCAGTACGACGCCGAGATCCTCACCAACCGTGAAATCGGTCCCGGCCTGTACTGGATCGACCTGCTGGCACCCGAAATCACACGACACGCCCTGCCCGGTCACTTCGTACACCTGATCGCTTCCGATGTCTCGGAGAACAGCAGCAGGCAGACCTGGCTCCGTCACACCCCTTTGCTCAGGCGTCCTTTCAGCATAGCCGAACGGGATCCGGAACGCGGCGTTTTCGGGCTCATATACCGGATCGTCGGCGGCGGCACCGAGATCCTGGCGACGCGCCGCCGCGGAGAACGGGTCGACGTGCTCGGCCCCCTTGGGAGGACTTTCGAACCCGTCCGTGCGGGACGGCCGGTGATCATGATCGCCGGGGGCGTCGGCGTGGCGCCCTTTCTCTCCCTGGTCCAGGAGACGGCAAGGGATGGACGGGCGCGGCCGGCGGACATGACGGTACTCTTCGGCGCAGCAACGGCGGGTCTCTTGAGCGGTGAAGAGAAATTCCGCGAATACGGCGTCGACGCCAGGCTGGCGACCGACGATGGCACGACCGGCCACCACGGCCTGGTGACGGACCTGCTGGAACGGGAACTGGCTTCCTCGCCACGTCGATGCGCCTATCTCTATGCCTGCGGACCGACGCCCATGATGCGGCGTTGCCAGGAAATCGCCCGGGAAGCCGGTATCGACGGACAAGTCTCCCTCGAGGGGATCATGCCCTGTGGCGTGGGCGTGTGCATGGCCTGTGTCGTGGCCTGCGCAGACCCCGATAC
>VXWP01000060.1 GCA_009835325.1 Gemmatimonadota bacterium
CGGGCCCGCCCGGTCCGCCCGGTCCGCCCGGTCCGCCCGGCTCGCGCACGTGTTGCCGGCCGATGACGTATTCCTGTCCGCCGGCCACCACGAGCCGGGGCGCGGGGATCACGTACCCCATGTCCTGAAGCCGCCAGTCCGTGTACGGGGGTTCCGAGGAAGCCAGGGTGAACCGGTTATCATCGCCGCCGCGGATGGCGATTCGCATGGTACCGGCGTCGGTGATGCGGAAGGTGGCTTCGCTCCCGTTCCGCGTGACCACGGACACCCGTTCCCAGTCCAGTCCGTCCGCAGACTGCAACAGGTGAAGCTCGGTCGGTTTCCGCTCCCATACCGCCGGTTCGTTGCCATAGGCGAGCCCGTAGAACCGGTCGTTCCCTCGCCCGATGCCCCAGAGCCAGTACCCGTCCCGGTACACCTGCCGGGGTTCCGTCCACGTCGCGCCGTCCTCGCTGAATGAACAGACGGACCGTATGAGGCGCGGCCCCTCGCCGCCGTGCTGCACCGGGTCGGGCCGGGTGACGTTTCCGGCATAGACGAACAACCGGTCTTCGGTCGCGACCATATGGGGGTCCCGGTCGTCGCCCGTGGTGTTGACCGGCACGCCAGTGCGTTGCCAGTCAACCAGGTCATCGCTGGCGATGATCACCGCCTTCCCTTCGGGACTCACGTGGGAAAGGCCGTTGCGGAAGCAGATGTAGTACCGGCCCTTGAAGTACTGGAAATCCGTAAAGGCGTTGTGCCAGCCGTCTTCGTAGATGCGCCGGACCCATTCGGTTTTCGCCATGGTTCCCGTGCCTTGATTCTAGTTTTGTCTTGTCGGATCGAAGGTGCGTTCGATGGCTATTATACTGCGGTGATTCGGGGGGTGCAAGAAGGATTGCCAGACCTGGCGGCGCCTTTGTCGCGGAACGGGCGTACCGCGTGAAAGCACGCAAGGCGATGACCGGGAAACGAGGTGTTTCCGGGAAGCCTGGCCACGATCGATTGCAGATTGGATTGGGGAGTTGGAAGTCGCAAGGCGGCAGCCGGATTCGAACCGGCGATCGAGGATTTGCAGTCCCGTGCCTTAGCCACTTGGCTATGCCGCCACGTCCGAAGGCGGGAGACGGGGCTTGAACCCGCGACCCTCACCTTGGCAAGGTGATGCTCTACCGCTGAGCTACTCCCGCTGATAACACGCAAACCTTCGAAGACTGTGTTGCAAACTTCCCCGAAAATATCATTATCGAACCGCCCGGTGTCAAGTGTTTTGTTCCCCCATGGCGGGACATCGAGACTTGACCCATGACGGCGACCGATATATGTTACAACTCATTAAAGCGTCCTGTAACAGCGACGTGCGAGTCGGAGTCCGATCCGCGGCTTCCGGGAGATTTCAGGACCGGCGGGCTAGAACGGATCGTCTTGCCTTCGTGTGCGCCATGGACAGTACGACTCTTTTGCAGGAATTCGAAGACCTGGCGGAGCGGATGTCGATCCAGGTCCGCTACGGGAAGCTGGACGGCGACGGCGGGCTGTGCCGGTACCGCGGCAGGTACCATATCGTCATCAACAAGCGGCTCGACACCGACGGCCGGATCAACCTCCTCGGCCGCGCCTTCTCCGAGTTTCCCCTGGAAAACGTCTTCCTGATTCCCGCGGTCCGGGAAGCGATAGACCGGAACCGGTCCGGGCCTGAGCACCCGCGCGGGAACTGATCCTCCGCAAAGTCCCACGACCATTCAACGTCAGCCCTACTGATCAACCGGACCGCCTGGACCGCCTGGACCGCCTGGTCCAACTGATCCGTCATGTCCGGAACGAGTATCCCGGATGGTCTGGTCGGTCTGGTCGGCCTGGCCAGGGGGCTCCTCCGTTGCCGGCGGACCCAGCAATCCGGTCTCTTCGGATGCGGCCCCGCCCGGCGGGGTCGTCTCCGTCCTTACCCTGGGATTCGTGCCCCGGACGGTCACGACCAGGGAGCGCTCCAGGTCCTGGGACAGCCGGCCCGTGCGGAAGTCGACGCGGATCTTCTCGATGCCCAGCGGCATGGGGAAAGCCGGTGGTGGTTTCGCTTCCTCGTCCACGGATGTTTCGACCCCGGCTTCCGTTCCGCCATCCTCGCTGCCGACGGCTTCCGCCGGAAGAACGGCCAGCCGTCCGCCCGCGGAATCGGCTGCCGCCATCGTCGCCAGGACTTCACGCTGTTCCTGCAGCGCCGTGGCCTGTTTCATGTAGGGCGCCCAGACGGGTATGGCGCCCGAAGCGCCGGTAATCTCCTCGTCTTCCACGATGGACAGGAGGGGCCGGGCATCGTCGTATCCCACCCAGACGGATGTCGCGAGGTCCTTCGTAAAACCATTGAACCAGACGTCCCTGGATTCGCTTGAAGTCCCCGTTTTACCGCCGCTCGGGGCCGTGAAACCATACCTGTAGCGTGCGCCGACCCCCGTGCCGCCGCTCATGACGCCACGCAGGAGGTCGAGCATCAGGTACGCGGACTGCTCGCTGATCACGCGACGCGATTCCGGTTCGGTTTCCTCGATCACCCTGCCCTCGGAATCTTCCACGCGGGTTATGACGTAAGGCCTGTGATAGATCCCGCCGGTGGCGAACACGGAGTAGGCGGAAGCCATCTCCAGGGGCGAAACGCCGTTGGTGCCCAACGCCAGGGAGAGAATGGGCTCCAGCGGGCTGGATATGCCCAGCCGGCGTGCGTACTCGATGACCGTCGAGGGACCGACTTCGCTGACCAGCTTCGCGGATACCACATTGATCGACCGCATGAAGGCGCGCTTGAGGATGACGGGCCCCTCGTACTCCCGGGTGAAGTTCTGCGGTTCCCAGAGATCTCCCAGTTCGGTGGTATAGGCCACGGGCTCGTCCACCACGACTGTTTTGGCGGAATAACCCAGGTGGTCCAGCGCCGCAAGGTAGACGACCGGCTTGAAACCGGACCCCGGTTGCCGGTTGCGCTCGACGGCCCGGTTGAATTCGCTCGCCGTGTAGTCGCGGCCCCCGGCCAGGGCCCGTACCGCCCCGGTGCGCGTGTCGACGGCGACCAGCGCTGCCTCGAGCGCCCGCTTACGCTCTTCCGCCGTGGCCGTATCGTAGGCCGGGTCGCCGACCAGGGAATCCACGTAAGTCATCCGGGTGCTGATGGTCTCTTCGGCGAGTTCCTGCAAGTCCAGGTCCATGGCGATGTGCACGGTGAGCCCGCCGTTGAAGACCAGGTTGCTGCCGAAGCGCCGGATCAGCAGGTCTTCGACGTAATCGAGGTAGTACGGCCCCCTGGCCGGACCGATGCTCGTTCCCTTGAGCGTGATCTCTTCCTCCCGGGCCAGCGCGGCGTCTTCCTCCGTGATGTACCCGTTGTCCATCATGCGGCGGAACACGGTCTCTCTGCGGCTGAGCGCACGGTCCATGCGGTAGTAGGGGTTGTAGTCGCTCGGCCGCTGGACCAGCCCGGCGAGCAGCGCGGATTCGCCCAGCGTGAGCTCGCTCGCGCGCTTGCTGAAGAACCGTTGCGCGGCCTCTTCCACGCCGTAGGCGTCGGCGCCGAAATACATATTGTTGCAGTACGCGGACAGGATCTCGTCTTTGGTGAACCTCGCCTCGATCTGCATGGAGGCCATGGCTTCACGGATCTTTCGGATCCATACCTTCTCGCGGGTGAAGAAGAGGTGGCGCGCCAGCTGCTGGGTGATCGTGCTCGCGCCCTGACCCAGGATCTGGCCCTCGCGGAGATTGGTCACGAAGGCCCGGACGATGCCGGGCTTGTCCACGCCCCGGTGATGGTAGAAATCGGCGTCTTCGGTGGCGATGATCGCGTCCCGGAACACCGGCGCGATCTCTTCCAGCGCGACCCGGCGATGGCCGCCCAGGGTATGCACCAGGCGGGGATTGCCCTCCTGGTCTTCGGCGTAGATCCGGGTCATCTGTCCGAAGATGTCGTTCAGGTCGTCCGGAAGGCGGGGAATGGACGGCACGGTGAGGTAGAACATCACGACGGCCACGAGCGCACCGAACAGCAACACGGCCGATCCTGCGTATACCATGCGCCTGATATACCTGAATGACCGCGCGATGGGGGTTTCCCGGACTTTTACCGCTGAGGCGTGGGCACCCTCCGCTCCCGGGCCGCGATGGCCGGCGTTGCCTGGTGCCGCGAAGCCGTGGTCTCCCGCACTGTGCCGTCCGCCGTCTCCCGCGCCGCGGGCGCGCATCCGCGGGAAACTTCTCAGGATGTACTGCAGGATGCGCTGCAGGATGTTTCCCAGGAATCTCCCGAGGCGATTCATCCAGTCATTGCCCGGGAGTCTTTCCCGGAGGTCTCGCAAGAAATCCATCGTCTTTCCCGGTCCGTCCGCAGTGGACGGATCAAAGCGCTCCGAGCGCCACGTACAGTTCCACGAACAGGTCCGCGGACACCGGAATGGTGACCACGGCGATCTGGCCGTCGACCAGCTGTTCGATCTGGATGATCCGCTGGTCCTCCGATACGCCTACCCGCTGCGCGGTCTCTTCCAGGTCCCTGAACCTCATCGGATCGATGATTTCGTCCCGCATTTCCATGTCCAGGCTTCGCAGCGTGTCGAAGAACACACCGGCCTCGTACACGTGCTCCATGTCTTCGTGCATCCGTCCTTCGGACGCCGATGCGTATGCGTCGATGAGATCGAATTGCCCGGCCGATATGGGCATGCGGTGCAGGATGTAGTTGTCGTCGTCCACCATGTAGGCCTCGCCCCGGCGTATCCACCCCGGGCGGATGACGACCGTGCGCGTCCAGTCTGCAAGGGAATCGGGTTCGAAGGTCGACGGTGGCACGGAAAATGAATCCGGTCCCGTGGCAACGGGCGCGTCGGCGGGTGTGTCGGCCGGCTCATCTGGCCCCGCGGCAACGGGCGTGACCACCGGCTCATACGGCTTGAAGCCGGCCCGGTCCGCGGTGCGCGCCCCTGGAGGGTAGGCGGCGCCGGTCAACCATTCGGGCATGGCCAGGAACCGGCCCCGGGTCATGATCAGCTTGTGCCCGCGTTCCAGCCGGACGACGTCGGACGGGGGGCCGAACCCGACGTCCGGCCGGCCGGAATCCGCTTCCTCGTCCAGCGCGACCATGCTGCGCTGCTCGATCAGTTCGTTCGCCTTCTCCAGCGCCTGGTTGGTCCGGCTCTCCTGGTCGACGAACCGCTCCAGCCGGTCGCGGGAATCGTTACGGGCGTCCATGTACGCGCCGGCGGACCGTTCGATGACATGCCAGCGCAATTCGACAAGGCCCACGGCAACCAGCGCGATGGCCAGCAACGCGATGAGCACTGCGTGGATCACGTTCTTCATGACCTTACAACATAGCCAACAAGCCCTCCCAAGTCAAAGAAAAAGGCGGTGCGCCGGCCCCCGGGAGAAGCCAAAAAAGGGTTGACAGGACGGGCCTCGCGGGATAGAATCCGTCGACTGTCGGAAGGGAAATCCACGCCACGGATCCTCCCCTCGAATCCATCCCTTTTCGGACGCCCGGGAGCACATGGACTACACCGCTGCCACGACCATCGGTGCGCTGCGCGGCATGGGATATCCGCAACGGACCGTCAAGGACGAGATGCGGGACAACCTGATGGTCAAGCTTGCCCGCGGCGAGCAAGTCTTTCCCGGCATCGTCGGATACGACAAGACCGTCATCCCAGAACTGGTCAACGCGATCCTGTCCCGGCACGACTTCATTCTCCTCGGGCTGCGGGGACAGGCGAAGACCCGCATCCTGAGAGCCCTGGTCACACTGCTCGACGAATACCTGCCCGTGATCGCGGGCTGCGAGATCAACAGTTCGCCCTACGCGCCCGTCAGCCGGCGCGCACGGGACCTCGTGTCCGAACACGGCGACGACACCCCCATCGAATGGATCGGCCGGTCGCGGCGTTACGGCGAGAAGCTCGCTACGCCCGACGTGACCATTTCCGACCTGATCGGCGACATCGATCCCATCAAGGCGGCCTCCCAGCGGCTTCACTACGCCCACGAGGGCGTGATCCACTTCGGCATCATCCCGAGGATGAACCGGGGTGTTTTCGCCGTGAACGAACTGCCCGATCTGCAGCCCCGCATCCAGGTCGGCCTGCTGAACATCATGGAGGAGAAGGACATCCAGATCCGGGGATTCCCGGTGCGGATCCCCCTGGACGTGATGATCGTCTTCTCGGCGAACCCGGAAGACTATACCAATCGCGGCACCATCATCACCCCGCTCAAGGACCGGATCGATTCTCAGATCCTGACTCACTATCCCGTCAGCCGCGAATACGCCATGGCCATTACCGACCAGGAAGCCTGGACCGAGCGGCCCGGCGGCGTGCGGGTCGACATGCCGTCCTTCCTGCGCGAAACGGTGGAGGAGATCGCCTTCCAGGCCCGGGGCAGCGAGTTCATCGACCAGACCTCAGGCGTAAGCACGCGCATGACCATCGCCGCCATGGAAAACCTGGTCAGCCAGGTCGAGAAGCGATGCATCCTGCAGGGCAAGCGGTCCGTCGTGCCCCGCATGTGCGACCTGTCCGCCGTAATCCCGGCGATGACGGGCAAGCTGGAACTCGTGTACGAGGGCGAGCAGGAAGGCGAGGTCAAAGTAGCCGAGGCGCTGATCGGCCGGGCCGTGAAGGAAGTCTTCGGAAACTATTTCCCCGCGGCCTTCGGCGAAGATGAGGAACGCGACGCGTGCTACCAGGAAGTCCTCGCCTGGTTCGAAGAAGGACAGACGGTCGAGATTTCGGACACCATGGACGACAAATCCTATTATGGCGCGCTGAACGGTGTCGACGGGTTGCGGAAGCTGGCCGGCCGGCACGTCCGGACGGAAAACCGGGCGGAACTGTCCGTTGCCATGGAGTTCCTGCTCGAGGGCCTGCACCAGCATTCGAGGATCAGCAAGAACGTCGCCGACGGCCGGCGTTCCTACAGCGATATGATGGGCAGCCTGTTCGAAGGCTGAAGGGGATTTCCGGGCAGGTAAATCTATTGACAAATACAGGCGCGCGTTGTATTTTTTTCTGTTTGTCCGTTAGGTAGAAAGGCCTTGTGGAATCGGGTGGTCGAGCCTGGTCCGGCCTGGTCGAGTCTGGAATCGCAACGGTACAACGCAGGAGTCAGTCATTGAAAAACGTCAGGATCACGCTTCCCGACGGCGGTCAGATCGAAATGGAACTGGGATCGACGGTCATGGACGCGGTGGCGCGCATTGGTCCCGGTCTGGGCAAGGCGGCGCTCGCGGCCAAGATCGACGGCGCCCAGGTCGACCTGGACCATCGGCTGGACGGGGACGCCTCCCTCGAGGTGCTGACCTTCAGCAATCCCGAGGGCCGGGAGGTCTACTGGCACAGCACGACGCACCTGATGGCCCAGGCCACCAAGGAGCTGTTCCCCGAAGCGCAGCTGACCATCGGTCCGCCGATCGACGAGGGATTCTACTACGACTTCGACAAGCCGGAGCCATTCACGACCGATGATCTCGAGCGCATCGAGGGCCGCATGGTCGAGCTGTCCCGGGCGGACATGCCCATCCGGCGCCGCGAGCTCACCCGGGAGGATGCCCGCGCCCTTTTCACCGAGCGGGGCGAGTCCTACAAGGTCGAGATGATCGACGACCTCGAGGCGGACGAGGTGATCAGCATCTACGAGCAGGGGAATTTCATCGATCTCTGCCGGGGCCCGCACATCCCGTCGACCGGAAAGATCAAGGCCTTCAAGCTGCTCAGCGTCGCCGCCGCATACTGGCATGGGGACGAGAACAACCAGAGCCTGCAGCGGATATACGGCGTGTCCTATCCTCGCAGAAAGGACCTGGACGAGTACCTGGAACGGCGCGCGGAGGCCGAACGGCGGGACCACCGCAAGCTGGGCAGGCAACTCGGGCTGTTCATGTTCCATCCCTATGCGCCGGCGTCACCCTTCTTCTTTCCGAAAGGCGCCCGGGTTTACAACACCTTGACCGACTACGTGCGCAATCTATACAAAAAGCACGGGTACGACGAAGTCATCACCCCGCTGATCTACGAAGCCGGGTTGTGGAAGACCTCAGGCCACTACGAGCATTTCTGGGACGAGATGTTCACCATAGACGCCGACGACCGGGAATACGCGCCCAAGCCGATGAATTGTCCAAGCCACTGCCTCATGTACGCGGCGGGCCACTATTCATACCGCGATCTGCCCATCCGGTACGCCGATTTCGCCCGGCTGCACCGGCACGAGCGTTCCGGGGTGACGGCCGGCCTGATGCGGGTGCGTTCCTTTTCGCAGGACGACGCCCACATCTTCTGCCGTCCCGACCAGATCCGGGAAGAGGTCGACGACTTCATCAAGATGCTGTCGGACGCCTACACCACGCTCGGGTTCGAGGACACCGTCATCAATCTGTCCACGCGATCGGAAAAGCGCGCCGGTTCCGACGAGCTCTGGGACCAGGCGGAAGAGACCCTGGCCCGCGTGCTGGACGACCTGGGGGTCGAATACGAGGTGGCGCCCGGCGAAGCGGCCTTCTACGGACCGAAAGTGGATTTCTTCGTGAAGGACGCCCTGCAGCGCCCCTGGCAGCTGGGCACATGCCAGCTTGACTTCAACATGCCGGAGCTTTTCGACCTGGAATACATCACTGAATCCGGCAGGCCCGCCCGGCCCGTCATGATCCACCGCGCCATCCTCGGAAGCCTGGAACGGTTCCTCGGTGTGTACATCGAGCACTGCGCCGGTGCGTTCCCGACCTGGCTGGCGCCGGTCCAGGCCGTCGTGATCGGCATATCGGAACATCAGACCCATTATGTCCACGGCGTGGCGCGCAGGCTCGAAGACGCGGGGATTCGGGTCGAGATAGACGTGAGAAACCAGAAAGTCGGATACAAGATCCGCGAGGCGGAGACGAAGAAGATCCCCTTCATGGCCATTGCCGGGGCCCGCGAGATGGAGGCCGGCGACGTGTCCGTGCGCCGTCACGGCCAGGGCAACCTGGGGAATATGCCGGTGGAAGCCCTGATCGGCGCGGTGAGAGAAGAAATCGACCGGACCGTCCGGACAAGCCGGACCGTCCAGGCGGCGGAATGAATCGAAGGCACTAGGATCCGGGAGGAAAGCCATTCAAAAGAGAACCGTCAGAGTCAACGGAATGATTCGCGTGCCCCAGGTGCGGGTGATCAGCGCGGAAGGCGAGCAGGTCGGCATCATGGAGACCAGGGAGGCCATGCAGCTTGCGTCCGGCGCCGACCTCGACCTCGTGGAAGTGTCGCCCGATGCCCGCCCGCCCGTCTGCAAG
>VXWP01000061.1 GCA_009835325.1 Gemmatimonadota bacterium
CCCGCCGCCTCGCCGCCCCCGGCCTGACCGTCCGCGCTTCCCTCGATGAAGCGGATCGCCTCGTCGAACCACACGTCCGTGCAGTATCCCGCGTGCTCCACGGGCGCGCCGTTGTGGAAATAGGTGTCGTCGAAGTAGTTGTTTCCCCAGAAATCGGGCGTCTGTCCCACGCCGCCGCCCTTGTGGGCCACCACGTGCTGGAATCCGCGGTCCTGGGGCCGGTAGGGGTAGTTGTCGCCCAGGTGCCATTTGCCGAACATGGCGGTGCGGTATCCGGCCGCGCCGAAGACGTCCGCCATAGTCGTCTCCGACTTACGCAGGATGGACCGCCCCCAGCAGGTCGCCCAGGCGCCGTTGCGCACGGGCCGCCGGCCGGTCATCAGGGCGCCGCGCGTCGGCGTGCATAAGGGCGACACGTGGAAATCGGTCAGGCGGACCGCATCATCGTGAAAGGCGTCGATACGGGGTGTCTTCAACCACGGATGACCGGTGCATCCCAGGTCGCCATAGCCCTGGTCGTCCGTAATGACCAGAATGACATTGGGTCTTTTGTCGCTCATCCTGTCTTCTACTCCTTATCGTTACGAAAGCGTTGTGATACAACAGATTTGATCACTAATATAACAGGGCTCCCTGATCACTGTTATTTAACTATACCTGCGTCAATAGGCTAAGGAATAACACATGGTTGCCAATGTCGCCCATCGCGGCGCGTCGGGAAACTACCCCGAGAACACGTTACGCGCATTTCAGATGGCGCTTGAAATCGGCGTGGATGAGATCGAGCTCGATCTCCGTTCTACCCGGGACGGGCATCTCGTCGTCATGCACGACGCCACCGTAGACCGAACAACCGACGGTACGGGCGCGATTGGCGAGCTCACACTTGCCGAGATCAGGGCGCTCGACACCGGAAGGGTGTTTGGCGAACGGTTTCGTGGCGAACGCGTGCCGACCTGGGAGGAAGCGCTGGATCTCGTTCAGGGTAAAGTGAGGCTCAATGTACACCTCAAAGAGGGTGGAAATCCGGATGGCGAATTCGAACGTAAGGTAGCGAAGGCGCTGCGCGCGTTCCGAATGATGGGCGATTCCATACTGGCCTGCAATGATGAGAGCGTGGGGATATTTGCCGAGGTCGACCCGCGAATAGCTTGCCGGATCTTTCCAAACAACCGCTCCCCCGAGGATTACATTCGGTCATCAGCGGAAATGGGGCTTCGGACGATGCAGCCTGGACGGGACATGACCACGCCGGAGTTCGTTCAGATGGCGCACGACTCAGGACTGGGTGTACATGTATTCTACGCGGATACCCCCGAAGACATGCGGAAGTTTATCGGGATGGGCGTGGATGGGATCCTGACAAACTATCCGGAACGGATGAAAGCGGTGATCGCGGAAACGTGTAGCGGGAACGATCGGCGTCCGTGCTAATGTAGAAACAGTCGCAGGCCCGTGTGGGCCATGACCATGCCGTATTCGTCGGCCGCCTCCGTTACCCCTTTATCCGCCGTAGAGCCACCCGTCTGCGCGACGTAGCACACGTTGCTTCGGGCCGCCCGGTCGATATTGTCGCGGAAGGGGATGAAGGCGTCCGAAGTAAGACAGGTCCCCTCGAAACGGGAAACAAAATCCCGCCGTTCATCCGGCGAGATCAGCACGGGACGTTCTTCGAGGTCACCCAGCATGCGGGCCTCTTCCGTGTCGGAAAGCTGATCCCACAGGAGGTACTGGTCGACGAGGTTCGTCTTTTCCGTACGTTTGAGCCCAGCTCGGAAAGGAAGATCCAGCGTCCGGGGATGCTGCTGCAGGAACCACTTGTCGGCCTTGTCGCAGGCCAGCCGGGTGCAGTGGATGCGGGACTGCTGGCCCGCGCCCATGCCGATCACCTGGCCGTCGTAGGCCACGCAGACGGAATTGGACTGGGTGTACTTGAGGGCGATTGTCGCCACGACGAGGGTATCGAGCGCGGAATCCGATATGTCCCGGTTGTCTGTGACGAGGTTGGAAAAAGTCTGCCGCGTGATGGCCGCGTCGTTGCGGGGTTGTTCCAGCTGAAGGCCGAACAGCGTTCTTTGCTCGACCACAGGCGGTTCGAAGTCCGGGTCGATCTCCAGGACGAGGTATCCGCCCCCTTTCTTCGCACGGAGGACTTCCAGCGCGTCCGGTTCGTATCCCGGCGCGATGATCAGGTCCGACACCTCCCGTCTGAGCACGGTAGCCAGGGACCGGTCCACCACCTCGCTCACGGCCGCCGCGTCCCCGAAGGAGCACATGCGGTCGCCTCCGCGGGCCCTTACGTAAGCCGCGGCCACGGGCGAAAGCTCCTTCGCTGCCAGGAATTGCGAGGCCAGGTAAGTATCTCCGAGTTCAGCAGTGATTGCCGCCCCGGCAGGACTGGCGTGCTTGAAGGACGCCGCGCCGGCTTCCCTTGTAGCGCGCTTCAGTTCCCGCGCCAGTTGCCATGCGCCCATGGCGTCGATGATATTGACGTAGCCCGGCGTTCCGTTGAGCACGCGCAGCGGTGATTCAGGCGGTAAGGTCACCCTGGCGGGATGTTGATGGGGATTGAGTCCGTATTTAAGTGAAAGATCCATGGTTCAATGTCTTGTGGTTGAAATGGTCCTGTGTCCTGGATTCAGTCAGGGCAAACTCCGGACAGGTACTGATGCACATTCCCTGCATATTCCCGCCGAAATCGGCCGAAAAGAATAGTGTTTCAACTTGCGCGGACAATATAATCCCCTTTGTGCTGCCGGGCAAACGATCAGGGTGTAATCGCTGATCATTCTTCCAAATCAAGGATCTATCCATGTCTTCGGCGTCTTCCCGCGGCGGTCTGCTGCGCGTGCTCGGTCTGATCACGGGACTGGCCATCACCTTCGGAGGAATCGTCAGTCTCGGCATCCTGCGTGCGCCGGGCGAAGTGGCGGCCCAGTTGCCCGATCCCTGGTGGTATATGGCTACCTGGATCGGAGCGGGCGTGTTCGTGCTGTTCAGCACGGCTTCAGCCGCCGAACTGGCTACTGCATTGCCGAGGGCCGGGGCCTACTACGTCTACGCCCACCGGTCTCTCGGTCCCTTCGTCGGTTTCGTCAGCGGTTGGACCGACTGGCTGAACTGGTGCGGAGCGACGGCGATGACCATCGTCGTCATCAACGAATACCTCCATCTCCTGACGCCCGCAATTCCGAGATACAGCCTTTCGCTGTGCCTGGCCATCGCAGTCTCCTTCGCCCTGGTCCAGTGGCGGGGCGTGAAATGGGGAACCGGCCTTCACAACGCGGCGAGCATGATCAAGGCAGTTGTTTTCGCGGTGCTTATCATCGCGTGTTTCGTACTGGCGGATGGTGGAGGTGCGGAGGGCGAGGCGGCCGCCCTGCCGTCCATGCCCGCGGGATGGGCCCTGGCCATGGCCTTTATCGTGGCGTTGAGAGGGGTGCTTTATGCTTACGACGGCTGGGTGTTTACTGCTTACTTTTCTGAAGAAATGGCCGATCCGGGGCGTACGATTCCCCGGTCGATGTTCGTGGGCGTCGGGATCGTCATCGCGGTCTACCTGCTCATCAACATCGCCTTGCTGCGCATGCTGCCCATGTCGGAGATCGTCGGGGCGGAGTTGGCCGTGGGCCGGGCCGTCGAGACTTTGTTGGGACCGGTGGCGGAGACGGTCATCACGGCGTTCCTGACCGGATTCCTGATCGTGGGGATCAACCTGGGTTACATGTTCGCCGCCCGCGTGATCTACGCCATGAGTACCGACGGCCTGTTCTTCCGGCAGTGCCGGCGGGTGAACCGGGGCGGCACCCCCACGGCGGCGCTCGTCGCCAGCCTGGCGGCCACGATCGTCTTCCTGCTGTTCAGCGGAAGCTTCGTACGCCTGGTGGAGGCGCTGGCGTTCTTCACCGTGGTCAACTACGCCATCCTGTTCCTTTCCGTCTTTCTCCTGAGAAGAAAGGAACCCGATCTTCCCCGCCCCTACCGGGCCTGGGGATACCCGTGGACGACGGCGCTCACCCTCGCAGGCGCCGTAGCTTTCCTTGCCGGCAACATCGTGGGCGGTACGGCCGTCAGCCTGACGGCCCTTGGCGTGGTCGTCTTGAGCTACCCGTTATACCTGCTGTTTCGCCGGATCAATAAGCACTCTTCCGGGTCGTCAGTGGACACCAGCGAGCGGCGAGCATAGCGTTCAGAAAGCCTTCCCGGTCCGTGCCGGCGGTCATGCGAGCCGCAGCCGCCAGGGCGTAGTAGCGGACGTAGCGCCCCTCGTCTTCCGCCGAGCGCGAGACCAGGTCATCGACCAGGTCCGCGTCCTGAATCGGGTGTCTGGCCAGGGTGAAAGCGATGTTTCGCCGGACACGCTCGTCCTCATCCCCGAGCGCGTGTCGAAGCGCAGGGGCGTCTTCGTCACTGAAATCCCCCTGGACCGCCAACGCTTCGGACGCGTTTCGGCGTACCCAGGCGTCGTCGTCGCCAACAGCACGCAACAGAGCGGGGCGGGCGTCAGACGCTGGACGGCCGATGTCGCCCAGTACGTCCGCGGCGGTAGCCCGTACCCACCAGGCATCGTCTTCGAGCAGGGCCTCCAGGTGCTTGACCGCTGGACGTCCCACGGCCGACAGCGCATAGGCGACGGGCAGTTCCGACGGATTGCCTCCCGCGGGATTCGCCGGGTTCCTGGGTACGCTCGCCAGGGCCTGCTCTTCACTGGTCGCGCACAGTCGTTCCACAAGCGGCTCCACCGCTTCCGCACCCTTCCTGCCGAACGTGTACGCGGCCTGCAGCCGTACCCGTTCGTCCGCATCGTCAAGGGCCGCCAGGCAGCGATCGATGGACACCCCCTTGGCTTCAACCTCGCCGCTATCCCCTCCCGCCAACCAGTTCCATACGGCCTCGGAAACAGCGGGAAGCTCGTCGTCCGGCTGAGGCTTCCAGCCGCGGTTTCCACTTTCCCATGTGGGTCCGGCCGGCTCGCGCGAACGGGTGAACTGGAACTTGAGCATGTACCGGTTCTTTTCACTGACGTTCGGCATGGCACGGTGCCAGGAGTCGAAGTTTACGATGGAAACCGTCCCGGCGGGGCCGCACAGTCCCAGTGCGGATTCTGTGGTTTTGGACGCCTCACAATCGGAGATCATGTTGTGGTGCTGGACGCCGGGCAGAATGCCCGTTGGGCCCATGTCCGCACTCACGTCCTGGGGATAGTAGAAGGCCATCACCCACCGGCAGCGCGCATGCCTCACGTTATGGTCGAAGATGTAATCGTCCTTGTGCCACTGCTGGCCGGAACTGCCCGGTTTGTTCAGGTGGCAGTACCGGTGGGGATGCATGAGGTATCCGGGTCCGAGCAGGCTGGTCAGCGCTCCCCGCACGGAGGGCTGGTCGAAGACCTTATGGATTTCGGGTATCCGGGGCAGGATGTTGTTGCCGGGATTGCCTTCCTCCTCGAGCACGGTCTCGATCTTCCGGTACAGGTCCTGGTGAAACTCCGTGGGCAGGCCGTCGTTGACCTGCACGTATCCATCCGTGATGAACCGGCGGATATGGTCGTCCCGCAGGAGATGGGGATTCCGGGTTGGCATGGCGGTCCTCTCTGATGGATTTGGACTGGAACTCTATTGCGCATTACCCGAAGACATGTCGTCATGAAGACAGGCCGTCATCCAATGTAAAGTCGTAACTTGATTTCTACAATCAAGATAGATAAATTACGGGGGCAAATCACGAGAGGAAAGGCAACAGGCAGCCTCCGGACAGCAAGGGGCCGGGGACAACGTTCGAGAAATGAAAACCGGGGAAGCAATGAACGGCGACAAATACGATCACGAGGCGGTCGAGGCGCGTTGGACAGAGCGTTGGGAAGCGGAAGGGACCTACGAGGTCGACCTCGAGGCGGCGCGGAATCCCTACTACAACCTCATGATGTTCCCCTACCCATCCGCCGAGGGCATGCACGTGGGCAACGTGTTCGCCTACACGGGCGCGGATATCCACGGAAGATACATGCGCGCAAAGGGATACGACGTGTTCGAGCCCATGGGATTCGATGCCTTCGGGATCCATTCCGAGAACTTCGCCCTCAAGATCAACACCCATCCCGGACGGCTGATCCCCGAGAACATTGAGAATTTTACCCGGCAGTTCAAGCGCCTTGGCGCTATGTTCGACTGGCGTCACGAAGTACAGTCCACCGATCCGGACTACTACCGGTGGACGCAATGGATCTTCATCCAGCTCTACAAGGCCGGGCTGGCCTATCAGAAGGAAGCGCCGGTCACCTGGTGCCCCTCCTGCAACACCGTGCTAGCGGCGGAACAGGCCGAGGGCGGGGTGTGCGAGCGATGCGACGCACAGGTGGAGCAGCGGAACATGCGCCAGTGGTTCTTCCGGATCACGGCCTACGCCAGGCAGTTGCTGGAGAACCTGGAAACCATCGACTGGTCCGAGACGACCAAGACCGCGCAGCGCAGGTGGATCGGCCGCAGCGAAGGGGCTGAAGTAGACTTCCCGCTGGCGGATCACGACGAGAAGCTCAGCGTGTTCACTACGCGGCCGGATACGCTCTGGGGCGCCACCTACATGGTCCTGGCGCCGGAGCACCCCTTTGTCGACGTCGTGACCACGGAACGTCACCGCGTTGCCGTCGATGAATACGTGAAGGAAAGCGGCAGGAAGACGGCCATCGAGCGCGAGGACGTTACCCGCGAGAAGACCGGCGTTTTCACGGGCGGCTACGCCGTCAATCCGGTCAACGACACCCGGATTCCGATCTGGATATCCGATTACGTGCTGATGACTTACGGAACGGGCGCCATCATGGCGGTTCCGGCCCATGACGGGCGGGACTTCGAGTTCGCCCGGGCCTTCGATCTGCCCATCGTGCAGGTGATCAGCTGCTCGGAGGACACGACGAACGGTTACGACGGCGCGGCCGTCCTCGAGGAAGCCTATACCGGCGAGGGGACCATGATCAACAGCGGACCCTTCGACGGGACCCACAGCACCGTCGGCGTGGGCGCGGTCACGGACTGGCTGGAAGACCGCGGCGTCGGGAAACGGCAGGTCAACTACCGGCTGCGGGACTGGTGCATCAGTCGCCAGCGGTACTGGGGGCCGCCCATACCGATGATCCACTGCGGAGCCTGCGGCGTGGTGCCCGTTCCCGAGGACCAGTTGCCTGTGATTCTGCCCCACGTGGAGGACTTCAGGCCGGACGGAACGGGACGGAGCCCGCTGGCACGCGACCCTTCCTTCCTGAACACCACCTGTCCCGCTTGCGGCGGTCCCGCCACCCGTGAGACCGACGTCAACGACAACTTCCTGGACTCGGCGTGGTACTTTTTCCGGTATCCCAGCTCGGATCGCGCGGACGTGGTCTTTGAACCGGAAATGACGGAGCGGTGGCTGCCCGTGGACATGTACGTGGGGGGCAACGAGCACGCGGTACTGCACCTCATGTATACCCGTTTCATCACAATGGCGCTGCATGACATCGGCCTGGTCTCCTTCCCGGAACCTTTCAAGAAGTTCCGGGCACACGGCACCATCATCCGTTCCGGCGCGAAGATGAGCAAATCCAAAGGGAATGTGGTCAATCCCGACGAATACCTGGACCGTTTCGGCACGGACGCCTTCCGCACCTATCTCATGTTCCTGGGTCCCTACCAGGTAGGCGGTGATTTCCAGGACGCGGGCATCAACGGCGTGCGGCGGTTCTACGACCGGCTATGGCGCTACGCCACCGGGACCGACTTCAGTGAAGCGCCGGTCGACGACCCCGGATTGCTCGCCCTGCTGCACGGCAAGACGCGGGACGTTACCGGGGACATGGCGTCGTTCCAATACAACACGGCTATCGCGCGCCTGATGGAACTGCTCAACGGCCTGCAAAACGCGTCCTCACACTATCGCGAAGCCATCGACCGGTTGCTGCAGCTGGCCGCCCCTTTCGCGCCTTTCATTTCCCAGGAACTGTGGACCCGCCTGGGACACGAGGGCATGATCTGCGACGTACCCTGGCCGGAGTACAATCCGGCGCTGATCGTTTCTGCCACGATTGAATATGTCATCCAGATCAACGGCCGGGTACGGGACCGGCTCGAGCTGCCGCCCGGCACGCCCCGCGAAGAAATCGAGCAGGCCGCCTTCGCCAGCGAACGCGTACGGCAGTGGACCGATGGCAAGGAGTCGGTCCGCAACATCTTCGTTCCGGACAAGCTGCTCAACATCGTGGTCAAGGGCTAGGCCGCCCGCTCCGGGCCGCCGGGCCCAGCCCGATTCGGCCTGGTCCGGTCCGCGATGTGTCAACCAACATCGTTACATCCATGTCCACGCCACGCATATCCGTCCTCATGCCGGTCTACAACGCGGCCGGTACGCTTCCCGAAACCCTGCAGAGCATCGCCGCGCAGACGCTGGGCGACTTCGAGGTCATCGCCGTCGATGACGGGTCGGACGACGACAGCGGGATGATCCTGGAGGCATGGGGCCGGGGGGACCGGAGAATCCAGCCGGTCCGGGCCGGCCGCGTCGGCCTGGTCGAGGCGCTGAACCTCGGACTGTCGCGTTGCCGGGGCGAGTGGGTCGCCCGCATGGACGCCGACGACCGGATGCGCCCGGACCGTCTCGCCCGGCAGTCGGCACTGCTGGACGCCCGGCCGGATATCAGCGTAGCCGGGTCGCTCGTGGAAATCTTCGCCGAAGGCGCGGTGGGTGAGGGCATGAAGGTTTACGAGGCCTGGCTCAACAGCCTCGTCGAGCCCGAGGACATTGCCCGTGAGATCTACATAGAAAGTCCAATCGCCCATCCGTCGGCCATGGTGCGACGGGACGAACTCGTGGAGCTCGGCGGATACCGCGACACCGGATGGCCGGAAGATTACGACCTCTGGCTTCGCTTTCACGCCGCGGGACGGCGATTCGCCAAGGTTCCGGAAGTCCTGCTGTACTGGCGGGAACACGGAGCCCGGCTGACGCGAACGGACGCCCGGTACTCGGTAGAGAACTTCCTGCGCGTCAAGGCGCACTTCCTGGTCAACGGCCCGCTGCAGGACCGGGACGGGTTGATCGTCTGGGGCGCGGGCCAGACCGGTCGCCGGTTGACCAGGCACATCGTCCGCATGGGCCGTCCGGTGGATGCCTTCGTGGACATTTCTCCCCGGAAGATCGGCAGCCGCATGCGCGAAGCCCCGGTGATCGGTCCCGACGAACTGGCCTCGACCTGGAGTCGCTACCGCCGTCCGATGCTCGTCGTCGCCGTGTCCTCACGGGGCGCACGTAAGCTGATACGCCAGGCCCTCACGGACTTGGGCTTAACCGAAGTGGAAGACTACCTGTGCGCGGCCTGAATGCGGAACGGGTGGCAGATTGGCCGGCACCAACAACACGATTCTGAATACCGAGTGCCGCGAAGTTGTATAACTTCCACAATACCTTTGTCATTTTATGCGTTGCGCATTACATTGCCCGATCAACGGATTCGGATTTCAGGAATCGTAACTGACACGGCTGCGCCTTCACCTGGCGTCACGCACGCATTTCGCCAGGTTGAAAACAAAGGCCTGCAGAGCAATTCTTTGCAGAACTTTCCTTCAAGGAGTTCATCATGGTAGACAGGGCGGATAGAACACAGGAAGCTTCTTCCGGTTTTTCAAGGCGAGGCTTTCTAAGAGGTATGATGGTCGGCGCAGGCGCATTGTCACTGGGCAGTTACGAGGCCGTGGCGCAGATGATCTCCGGACCCAACGCGAGACCCGTGCGCGGGTGGGGCGTACCCGAAGGTCTCGTGCGCCTGAGCGGAAACGAAATGCCCATCGGTCCATCTCCGCGGGCGGTTGAGGCTGTCCTGGAGAACGTGTACTCCTTTAACCGCTACAACCGGAACAGGGACATCTATACCAAGATCGCCGAGCGGCACGGGTTGCCCGTGGTGGAGTGGCCTCCCAATACCTTCTCGCCGCCTGACGCCTGGGTCACCCTGGGCTGCGGTTCCTCGGAGGTGCTTTTCGCCGTGGCGTCCGCCTATCTCAGGGACGGTGCTGAAGTGGTCGAGGCCTCGCCCGGTTACGCCGGCGTGTTCCGCACGGCCGAAGCATACGGTGCCTCGGCGAAGTGGGTCCCGTTGACCAGCGATTTCCAGCAGGACCTCGATGCCATGAAAGTTGCTATCAGCGAAAATACGCGCGTGGTGGTCGTGACCAATCCCGGTAACCCGACCGGCGTGCTCGTCCCGCCGGACGCCCTGAGGAAGTTCGTCCAGGAGGTCCCGTCTGACGTGATCGTCTTCGTGGACGAGGCCTACATCGAGTTTTCGAAGAACCCCGAAGACCGGGTCGGCGCGGCACCGCTGATCCTGGATCACGCGAATGTGATCGTAGCTCGCACGTTCTCCAAGATCATGGGCATGGCGGGACTCGGCGTCGGCTACGGCCTGGCGCGCCCCGAAGTCATCGAGAAGCTGAATCAGAACAAGGGCGGTCGGCCGAGCATGCTTTCGACCAACGCCGCGGTGGCGGGGATCGAGGATCATGACTACCAGGATCGGGCGCGGAAGGTGACCTGGGAAGGCCAGGAGTACTTCGCCAGCAATTTCGACGAAATGGGCATCGAGTACGTACCCAGCCAGTCCAGTTTCATGCTGATCAACGTGCACAAGGATGCGGATGAAGTCGTCCGCAAGTTGAGGGAAGAATACAACGTGATGGTCGGCAACGGAAAGCGCCGTTGGGAAATGGATACCTGGCTGCGGGTCACTTCCGGACTGCAGGAAGAGAACGAGGCCTTCATGGCAGCGCTCAAGAAGGTGCTGGTAAGTAGCTGATCGTTCGTTCGATCGATTCGAGTATCTGATCAAAGGACGGGGTTATGTCGAACATGTTAAAGGCGATGAACCTGGCGGCTCCCGGGTTCACAAGGCGCAAGTTCCTCAAGGGGCTCGCGGTAGGCGCCGGGGTGGCTTCCCTGGGCAGCTACGAAGCCGCGGCGCAGATGGTGGCGGGACCCCGCGTCCGGCCCGTGCGGGGATGGGGGGTACCCGAGGGATTCATCCGATTGAGCAGCAACGAGAATCCGATCGGTCCGTCGCCCCGCGCCGTCGAGGCGATCATGCAGTACGTCTACAAGTTCAACCGGTACTACCGGGGCCGCGGGCTCTACGGGCAGATCGCTGAGCGCCACGGACTGCCGGTTGTCATACCCTCGAACAACAACGAAGACCGGACCGAGCCCTGGGTGACCCTCGGGTGCGGGTCATCGGAAGTGCTTTTCGCCATCGCCTCGGCCTACCTGCGCGACGGCGGCCAGATGATCGAGGCCGCGCCCGGTTACGGCGGCGTGGTCCGTACAGCCCGGAATTACGGCGCTCGGGCGCGCCTGGTCCGCACGACGCCGGACTTCCACCAGGATCTCGACGCCATGAAGGCAGCCATCACCGAGGACACGCGCGTCGTCGTCATCACTTCCCCGGGTAACCCGACGGGCATCATCGTGCCCTTCGACGACCTCAAGAAGTTCGTCAGCGGCATCCCCTCCGACGTCATGGTCTTCGTCGACGAGGCCTATATCGAGTTCGCCCGGAACCCGCAGGACCGCATCGGCGCCGCGCCGCTCATCCTGGATCACGAGAACGTCATCGTAACCCGTACCTTCTCGAAGATCATGGGCATGGCGGGCTTGCGCATCGGATACGGCCTTGCCCGGCCCCATGTCATCGAGAAGCTCGAAGACAACAAGGGCGGGCGGGTCAGTTCGCTCTCCGTGGTCGCCGCGGAGGCCTGCATCGAGGATCAGGACTACCAGGACCGTGCGAGAGCGGCGGCCTGGGCCGGGCATGACTATCTCACCGGCCAGTTCGAGGAGATGGGACTCGAGTACGTGCCCAGCCAGTCCAGCTTCATGCTGGTGAACGTGCGCACGGACGCCGACGAGGTCACCCGGAAGCTGTTCGAAGAGTACAACGTGCTCGTGGGCAACGGCAAGCGCCGCTGGCGGATGAACAACTGGCTGCGCGTCACCGCGGGCCTGCAGGCAGAGAACGAGGCCTTCATTGCCGCGTTGAAGAAGGTCCTGGTCAGCAGCTGACTGCGGCAGACCGACCTCCGCATCATATCCATCCTGTGAAGTAACGGTTTCCGAGGCCGGGCGATCACGCCCGGAGTAACTCAAGGCCCGGTCCGGAAACCGATCAACCCAGCCCCCCTCCCCTCCGGAAATCGCGACGCAGATCAGCGCGAACAACGGCCATTGGTTTCTAGCTTCCGTGGGCGCATCTTAGTTGGCTGTCCGGCCTGGATGGGTCTTAACGGGCCCTAACGGGTGTGGATAGAGCGCGATGCCGCGCCTTGAAGGAGGGTTTCGAACATTTCGGAGGCCTTCTTCTTCACCCTGAGCACCGAGCGGTGCTTGACCTGCTCGTATCCGCGGATCTCATCGGGCAGGCGAAGCAGTTCCAATACTTCGGGATAGTTTTCCGGGGTGAGTATGGCAAGGGCCTGGTCCAGCAGGGATTCGTACCAGGTTACGAGCGCACGTTCCTCCCGCCGGGCCGCGGTGTATCCGAAGGGGTCGAAGGGGGTTCCGCGAAGGAATCTGCACCGGGCCATGAATAGCAGAACGGGCCTGAACCAGGGCCCCAGCCGCAGCTTGCGATCGAGTCCCCACGCACGCAGCAGCGGCGGATGCAGATGGTAGGATACCCGGACTGGACCATCGAAGCGTTCCGCGACGCCGGGTTCGGACGGGTCGGTCAGCAGCCGGGCCACCTCGTACTCGTCCTTGTAGGCCATGAGCTTGTGCAACATGAAAGCCGCGTGCGTGGTGAGCAGGTATCCGCGGTCCGGTCCGCCGGTTCGCTCATCCCCATCATAAACCCGTGCGATCCGGTCGACGAATCGCTCGGCGAGCTTAGCGTCCTGAAAGGCGATCAGTTCGCCCACGCGGATAACCCAGCTCCTGCGGATCGACTCCTGGCGGACGGGAATCCTTCCGATCTGCGTCTCGAAGGCCTGCGCCCGCTTACGGCCGAGTAACCGTGCAAAGCGGCGGACCAGTTCATCCGAATCGGGATCGGGTTCTTGCACGGCCTCGTCCAGTCGGGCCCGGTCGTGCACGGCCATGCGGCCCCAGCGGAAGGCCTGGATGTTCAGGTCGACGGCCTGGCCGTTCAACCGGATGGCGCGCTCGATACTCCCGGCCTGCAGGGGGATGTGCCCGGCCTGGTAGGCGACGCCGAGGAGAAACACGTTGGCCACGATGTGGTTCCCGAAGAGCTTCATCGCGTAGTCCTGCGCATCGATGAAGACATTGTCCACCGACCGGGTGTGTGCTTCGATGAGCGTTTCCATGGCCGGGACGTCGGCGCCGGGTACCTGGGGATCGTACACCATCTGCGCGGTCGGGACGCCGGACCGGCTCACGACGGCTACGGTCCGCTGCGCGGAGGCGGCCTGGAGGTTCAGGGGGTTCACCGCGCCGGCGATATCCGCCGCCAGGTAGAGATCGCACCGCCCGGCGGGAATAAAGCTGGAAGGGGGGACCTCGCCCTCCCCCAGGACGATGGGCGATTCCACGGGACCTCCCTTCTGCGCCAGCCCCGTGCGATTCATCTCGCTCACCTTCTTCCCGTCGAAAAGTGCCGCTACGGCCAGCAGGTGGGCTACGGTCACGACGCCCGTGCCGCCGATCCCGATGAGGTGTATCGCGTATTCTCCATCAATCGTCGCTTTGAAGGCGGGTGCTGAAAGGTCCGATTCGTCCAGTAACGGGTATTCCGGGTTCAAAGGCTTGCTGTCTCCGACCGGTTCGACAGAGACGAAGGAAGGGCAGTCGCCCTTCAGGCAGGACAGGTCCTGGTTGCAGGCCGACTGGAGTATGGCGGTCTTGGGGCCGAACTCCGTTTCCCTGGGTTCGAGCGCGAGGCACATGGACTGCTGTCCGCAGTCGCCGCATCCTTCGCACACCCGTTCGTGAATGTAGACGTACCGTTCGGGGGCGAGATGCTGGCGCTTGCGGCGCCGACGGTGTTCCGTGGCGCATTCCTGGTCGTAGATCAGCACCTTTACGCCGGGCTTTCGCGACAGGCTCTCCTGGGCGGATTCGAGCCGATCCCGCGGTTCGAGCAGCAGGTGCTGGCCCGGTTTCAACGCGGCCCGGGCGCGTTTGAGCGATACCTGCTGCGGAAACTTGCTGACGACCGTCACATCCTGCACGCCCATGCCCAGCAAGATCAGCGCGAAGTCGTCCAGCGTGGGCTGCCCGGTGATGTCCTGGCCGCCGGTCATGGCCACCACGTGGTTCCAAAGGACTTTATAGGTGATGTTGGCGCCGTGGGAAATGGAGCTGAATATGGTGATCAGGCCGCTGTGGAGCACCGTGCCGTCGCCGATGTTCTGGAACAGGTGCCGGTTCTCATTGAACGGGAACATGCCGTTGTAGATGGCGCCGCCAAGGCCCATGGTGGGTATCCAACGCACACCCCGGCCGTCCGCCTCGATGTAGGCGTCCAGCGAAGAGCAGCCGATTTCGCCGCCCGCGACCTCCCCTTCGGGCGCACGGGCCGATACGCTGTGGGGACATCCGGGACAGTAATGGGCGGTGCGCCGGGCGAAGGAGCCCGAGTCTCGTTCCGCGATTGCGTTCAGTTCCTCCAAGCGGTCGTAAATGGGCGCCGACGGGAAGATCTCCTGCAGCATCGGCCCGAGCAGAATTGTGAGCAGGTCGGGATTCAACTCTCCATAGGCTGGAATGAGCGGGCGGTCATCCGGACCCCGCTTTCCGTAGACGTGTGCTACGCCGGTGCCCAGGAGCGCGTGGGCCACCGCTTCTTCCACGAAGGGACCCTTTTCCTCCACGACCACCACGGCCTTCAGGCGCGCTGCGAACTCCCGGATCGTCCGCGGATTGACCGGATAGATCACGCCCAGTTTCAGGATCGGCACCCGGTCCTCCAGGTTCAGCAATCGAAGCGCCTGGACGATGTCGGCGTAGCTCTTTCCCGTCGCTACGATACCGAGGGAACCGTCCGATTCCGGGTTCTCGACCGTGTCGATCCCGTTCACCCGGGCGTACTCGGCGGCGATTCCCAGGCGCACCGTGGTCAGTTCTTCTTCGAAGGGGATGGACTGGGTGGAGATGACCACCTGGTGAAAGCGTTTTTCGTAGGGCCGTCCAGGCGGTCCCGGCGACCCGGGCCGACCGCCAGCCGGTCCCGGCGGCAGCGTTACGCTGGGTAGTTCGGGGTTTGCGTCCACCGTTTCGGCGCCGTCGCAAATGGGCGTGACGAGTTTCATCCCGCAAAGGACCCCGGCGTACCTGCTGAGCGCGAGCGCGTGGTGCCCATAGGTGATGACCTCGGAGACCGTCGAAGGGTAGAAGACGGGAATGCGCGCGTCGCGCAGGGCCTGCTCGCTGCTGGCGGGGTATCCTGAACTCTTCGCCATGTGGTCGTCCCCGCAGAACAGGACGACGCCGCTGTCTTTTCCCGTCCCCGCGATGTTGGCGAGGCTGAATTCGTCCAGGGCCCATTTCACGCCATGGGCCTTGCCGTACCAGAACCCGTCCACGTTTCCTTCGTACTGGCTGCCGTGCACCGCCGCCGCCGCCGTCTTCTCGTTGACCGCCGCCTGGTGTACGAACGGCGCCGCTTCACAGAGCAGGGTGGCCTGTTGCCGGAGTTCGAGGTCGAGGCCGCCGAGGGGCGAACCTTCGTAACCGGCCATGAAGCTGCGCCGCACCGTACCGCCGGAAAGGGCGTCACGCCGCTGCTTGTCCAGCAGGAAGCGGACGATGGCATGTATGCCGGTAAGAAAGACCGGACCGCGGTTTTTGAGGTATCGGTCCTGCAGCGAGGGCGCTGGAATGGCGTCGGTGGTCAAGGCCGGACCTGCCTGGTCGCGAGGCATCTGAAAACGGGTGTAGTGCGCTTCAGGATCATGGCATCAGTATACTCGGTGGGGTGGTTCGTGTCAACCGACGCGGGTGGCCGCCGCGACCACGGAACGTGGTGAAACGGATTGCCTTGCGGCGGGCGTTTCTATAAGTTTCAGGGAACGATCGAGGGACGAAAAGAACCCCCGGAAGGACACGTGCCTGACATGTCTAATGCCGCTGCAGATATACCGTTCATCCCGGCCATCTATGCTTCGAGTCGTGAAGACGCGCCGATCGATATGCTGGTGCTTCACTTTACGGACGGTCCTTCGCTGGAAGACTGCGTCGCGATCTTTCAGGACCCGGAGCGGCGCGTCAGCTGCCATTACATCGTGGGACTCGACGGCGCCGTGCTGCAGATGGTCCGCGACGAAGACTGCGCGTGGCACTGCGGGACCAGCGCGTGGCGGGGGCGGGAAGGCTGCAACCGCTGGTCGCTGGGCATCGAGATCGTGAACTGGGGACGGCTGGAGAAGAAGGACGGGAGTTTCTACTGCTGGCCGGAGGACTACGGGACGCCTTACAACGGACCATCGCCCGTTTCGGCCTCGGGAGACTGGTGGGCGCCGTATCCGTCCGGCCAGGTCGAGCAAGTCGAATCGCTGTCCGGTCGGCTCGTCGAACGCTACCGGATCCCCCTGGATCACATCGTGCGCCACAGTGACATCGCGCCGGATCGCAAGATTGATCCCGGACCCGCGTACCCCTGGAGTGCATTCAAGGCGCGGATGACCGAAGTGATCGCCGGCCGATGGTAGGCAGGAATGTCGACGCCCGAAACCAGGCTTCCACCAGCGGCATGGGCCATTACTGAGCGGACTGCCCTCATATCTTATGCCAGACCAGGTTAATCCATCAGCAGCAGGCCTTCCGGCCGGCGCGTTGACACCCGCCGTAAACGGTACGGGCGTTATACTCCATACCGGGCTGGGACGGGCCGTGCTGTCCGAGGCGGCGCGGCAGGCCGTGGCCGACGCGATCGAGGGATACTGCACGCTGGAGATCAATGCCGAGACGGGCAAGCGAGGTTCGCGTCACGACCTGGTTTCCGAGCTGCTGTGCGCCTTGACCGGAGCGGAATCGGCCATCGTAGTGAATAACAACGCCGCCGCGGTCATGCTGATCCTGCACGCCCTGGCGAGGGACCGCGAAGTCATCATCTCCCGGGGACAACTGGTGGAAATCGGAGGGTCCTTCCGCATGCCGGACGTCATGGCCGCGGGCGGAGCCCAACTCGTTGGGGTGGGAGCGACCAATCACACCGAACCGGACGACTACCGTGCGGCCATCACGGATCGCACGGCCCTCATCATGGCCGTCCACCGGAGCAACTTCGACCTCGCCGGTATGGACGTCTCGGTGTCTCTCGACGAACTGGCGTCGCTGGGCCGTGAGCGGGACATACCGGTCGTGTACGACCAGGGAAGCGGCGCCCTGATCGACCTGGCAGCGTACGGTCAGCACGGCCTGGACAGCGGATACACGGTGCGGGAAGCGCTCGACCGGGGCGTCGACGTGGTCTGCTTCAGCGGCGACAAGCTGCTGGGCGGGCCGCAGGCCGGAATCATCGCGGGCCGGAGGGATCTCCTCGACCAGATGAAGAAGGATCCGCTGATGCGGGCCTTCCGCGCGGACAAGATGGTCTACGCCGCTCTGCAGGCCACCCTGGAGTTGTTTACCGATCCGGACAGGCTTGCCGATGGCCACGCGGTTACGGGTATGATCGCCGCGTCGGCCGGGGAACTCGAATCCAGGGCGCATCGGCTCGCTGAAGGTCTCGCGGGCCGTTTCGCGCATCGCGTCGACGTGACCGTGGAGGAATCCTCCGCCGAGATCGGCGGCGGCGCCCTTCCGGTCCAGCAACTCCCGTCCCGCGTCGTGGCGCTTCGGCCCGAAGGTTGGACGAACCGGCAACTCGCCGCCGCGTTCAGACGGCAGTCGCCGCCCGTATTCGGCCGGCTGTCGGGAGATCGTTTCCTGCTCGACCTGCGTACGCTGGAGGAGCGGGTGTTCCCGGTGGTCGAATCCGCGGCCGGAGAAATCGCGGATCTGATGGATGAAGACGCGTCACCGAGCGAGAATGCGTCACGGAGCGAGGATTGAAGCGACTATGAGCGAACGATTGAAAGGCAAAGTCGTGGTCATCACCGGCGGTGGCACCGGCATAGGTCTCGGCATCGCCAGATGCTGTCTCGAAGCGGGAGCCGCCGTGATGATCGCCCAGCGCCGGATCGAAATCGCCGAGCGCGAGGCCGCACGCTTCCGGGACGAGGGTTTCACCGTTCAGGCGCAACGGTGCGACGTGCGCCGAAGAGAGGACGTCGCCGCCCTGCTGGACCAGGCGGAATCGTTGCTCGGGCCCGTGGACGTGATGGTCAATAATGCCGCGCTGACGGGAAAGTCCCTTGAACTACGGCCCTTCATGGAGGAGACGGACGAACACTGGCGCAGCGTCCTCGACATCAACCTGACCGGCGCGTTCATCGGGACGCAGGAGACGGCCCGACGGATGATCGCAAGCGGAACAAGCGGATCGATCATCAACGTCTCGTCCGTTGCCCAGTTCGCCGCGCAGGAAGGCGCCTCCGCCTACTGCGCCAGCAAGGCGGGAATGGACGGCCTCACCAAGTCCGCGGCCATCGAACTGGCGGCGCACGGCATCCGCGTGAACAGCATCGCGCCGGGCGATATTCACACGGAGCAAAGCGACCGGCCGAGGGAGGACGCGGTAGGACGGGGCGCTACGGGAAGGTTCTTCCGGGACACCCCCCTGGACCGCCGGGGAACGCCGGAGGAAATCGGCCGCGTGGCCGTGTTCCTGGCCAGCGACGAGGCGAGTTTCGTTACCGGGGCTACGTGGCTGGTGGACGGGGGATTCCTGAGTTATTAAAGGGATTCACCACCGTATTCCGCGCTGCACCGGCCCCGTGTGCTGATCGCTGCGCTGCTCGATCGGCCACTTCTCGATATCGTCGACCAGCTCAATCAGGCCTTCCACGGACGCGTCGAAGATAATCCTGCCCTTCTCGGCCGTCGCCGGCGTCGGGTCGCCGTGGACCCCCAGGCCCGTCCATCTTCCCCAGAAATCATTGAATCGCACCGTCCCCGTGCTGTCGGAGGAGAAGTACTTCCCCACCCGGTCCATGTCCGGCGCGGCCTTGTCCATCTTTACGCGATCGCCGGCCAGGTGCAGGTACAGGGACGTCTCCAGTTCGTCGGCGTGAGCCAACACCTCCGATTCCCTGACTTCGTTGAAGGCATCGATCAGGAAGGTGAAGTAGTTGGCAGCGAAACACAGCGACTCCGTGGCAAGCACCGTCTTCCGGGCGATCAGGTCGATCATCGGCGCGTTGGAGCCATGGCCGTTTACAATCAGGATCTTCTCGAAGCCGTGGTAGGCCACGCTCTTGGTGATGTTCAGGCAGAAGGCGATGAAAACCTCGGGCTCTATGTGGATCGTGCCCGGGAAGTCGATGTGGTGCAGGTTCAGCCCGTAGGAGACCGTGGGCAGGACGAGGACGCGGTCGGGGATGCGCCGTCCCAGTTCATGGCAGACCGATTCGACCAGGAAGGCGTCCGTGTCCAGCGGCAGGTGCTTGCCGTGTTGCTCGGTGGAACCCGTGGGCAGGACCACCACCTTCTGCATGGCGATCGCCTCGTTCATGTCCTCCCAGGTCAGCCGGTTGTAACGGTATTCATCCCGCACGTTCATTTCTTTTCTCCTGTGATTCGGCGCTGCGGCATTACTCACGCTTCAGGAATCTCTAAAGGCGTACGCTTGCCGACACTCGGCGGGCGCAGCAGGTCGCGCTGCAGGTCGTTGGCGGCCATTTCGCGCGCTTCGTCCAGCCGATCGACGGTCGCCCAGGAGGAATAACCGGGAGAGTACTTGTACAGCAAGGCGCGCCGCCGCCGATCGGAAGTCCACGTGGTGGTGCCGTGGACCAGCGCTTCGGTGAAGATGAGCATGTCCCCCGCCATGAAGGAGGGGTTCGCGACGAGGTGGGAATCCACGGGCGGGCGGTAACGGAAGCTGGCCTTGTGACTGCCCGGGACGCAGATGAGCCCTCCGTCGCCGGGATGGACGTCCTCCAAAGCGTACATGACCACGATCAGGCCGTTGTACATCTGCCCGTCGAACCACTGGTACTGGTGCTCACCGTGGTCATGTCTGAGGCCGCCGTGAAGGTTCGGCCGCACGTGACCCCGCTCCACGGACTGCCGGTCCATCTGAAGCCCGTAAGCGTGGTCCAGCCGCAGCCATTGTCCGATCATCGTGCGGATGATACGCAGCGTAGGGGGATGAGCCATGAGTTCCATGAAAACCGGATCGAGCAGGAGAAAATCGAAACCGTGGGTCTCTTCAGGGAGGTGACTGTCCAGAATCCCGTTCATGTGGCCGACCTGGTCCCGGGTCAGCATGTCCTTATAGACGATGTATCCGTTGAGGTCGAATTCGAAGATCTCGGCTTCAGTCATGGATTTCTCCTCACGCATCCGGGATTTCCACCGGCGTCCGGCCCTCGATGCTGGGCGCTCTGAGCAGGTCGCGCTGCAGGTCATTGGCGGCGAGCGCCTGCAGTTTCTCCCAGTTCTCCGGAATCGCCCACGTGGAATGTCCTGGAGAGTACTTGTACAGCAGGGAGCGCCGCTTGTCCGCCGAGGTCCACGTGTCGGTCCCGTGGACCAGCGCTTCCGTGAAGATCAGCATGTCGCCGGCCTTGAAGGTGGGATTCACGACGAAGTGCGAGTCCACCGCCGGTTTGAAGTCCATGTTGGTCTTGTGGCTCCCCGGCACGCAGATGAAACCGCCGTCGCCGGGGTTGACGTCTTTGAGCGCATACATGACGACAGTCAGCCCATTGTACATCTTTCCATTGAACCACTGGTAGTGGTGTTCGCCGTTGTCTTCCAGCGGTCCGCCGTGGAGGTTTGGCCTTATATCGCCCCGCTCTTCGGAGCGCGTATCCATCTGGAGCCCGTAAGCGTGGTCCAGACGCATCCATCCACCGATCATCGTTTTAAGGATGTTCAGCGTCCGGGGCAGGGCCATGACCTCCATGAACATGGGGTCGAGTTCAAGAAAACGGAAATTGTAGGATTCATCGGTGAGGTGCTGATCGAGCACCCCGTTCATATGGTCGACCTGGTCCGGGGTCAGCACATTCCGGTACATGATGTAACCGTTGAGGTCGAATTCGAAGATCTCGGCTTCGTTCATGGATGCCTCCTGAACCCTCGTCTAACGCATGCTTACTCCAGGGCCCCTGGTTGGTCTCCCTCCGCCACAACCGGCGATCCCACCGCGCCGAAGGGCAGCCTGTTCCTTCTTTTCCATCGCCTCCATTCCCTGGCTCTCTTTTTCTTCATCTGCCCTTCCGCCCATGTTTCCAGGGGTACGTCACCGGGTTCGGGACGCCAGTACCTGGAAGCTGGATGGGCCGGGTCGCCGTCCTGGTAGACTACGCCATCCTCCGTGGTGTTGGAGCCCAGAAGCTGACGCTGGACCGGCGTACATCGCGCTAGCAATTCAGGATCCTGTCGGTCGTAGTCCCCGGGGCGCGCCCAGCGGTAGTTGTATCCGTAGTAGAGGCACTTGCGCGTACGATCGGACAGGTTGGGCGTCAGGCAATGCCACAGGGCCGTGCGCCAGACCATGGCGGTCCCCGGACGGACGTTCACCTCGACGATGTCCTCCGGGTCGATGTGGTAATCCGGATCGTGAATCAGTTCAGGCGAACGGAGGTGGCTGCCGCGTACGACGCAGATGGCGCCGCTGTTGTGCTCGGTGAGATCGGTGAGGTAGTACCCGACCTTGACCTCTAAGAAAGGGACGACGCCGTTCGTGATCGGGTAGCCGTAGTTGGGTGCGTCGGAGTGCCAGGGGAAGAAACTGCCGGACACCCCCAGTTCTGTTTCTTCGTGGTCTTTCATAGGCGGTCGCACGTCCACGTGAGAAGTCCGGATCTGGATGTTGACGCCCATGACGTCCACGACCATCGGCAGGATCTTCGGATATTCGATCAACGCGAAGAGCTCGTCGTGGTGGGCCAGGGCATTGCGGATCTGGTACGCGGCGTCCGGAGCGGTCCCATGCGACTTGCGGTGTTTCTCATTAAGCTCTTCGACGACGCCGATCAACCGGTCGACATGGTCCGGCGAGAGGGCGTCCTCGATCAGGATGAAGCCGTCTTCGTCGAATTGTTGCCGCTGCGATTCGGTGAGCGCCAGGTAAGGTTCAGGTTCAAAGGGGTCAGGCGCGGCCTGGACAGCGGGAATAGTCATCGTTTACTCCTTCCGTCCATCGGACGATCAACTCCACAGGCGGTCGTGAGACCGTAACGCGTTCCACTCGTCGGTGGGTTCGAAGTAACCGGGATCCTTCTCGCTGATGTGCTCGCGTATGGCCTCTTCGTTCAGCTCGATCCCCAGGCCCGGCGCGTCCGGCACCGTCATGTATCCGTCCTGGACCGACGGATTCGGCAGACCGGTCACCAGGTCGTCCCACCAGGGCACGTCCACGTGGTGGTGCTCCAGGGCGATGAAGTTCTCCGTGGCCGCGGCGCAGTGCACGCTGGCCATCTGGGCGATGGGCATGGCGGACATGTGCAGCGCCATGGAAATACCGTATTCCTGGGCCGTATCGCCGATCTTCTTGGTTTCCAGTATTCCGCCCGAAGTGGCCAGGTCGGGATGGCACACGGATATGGCCCGTTTTTCGAAGAGTTCCATGAACCCTTCCCGGAGATAGATATCCTCGCCTGTGCAGATCGGCGTGTCGCAGGCGTCACGCAGGCGGACGTACTGCTCGGTGAACTGCCACGGGACCATGTCCTCGTACCAGGCCAGGTTGTACCGGTCCAGCGCCTTGCCCAGTCGGATGCAGTCCTCTACGCCGATGTGCCCGAAGTGGTCGACGGCCAGCGGGATCTCGTAACCGACGATATCCCGAACCCCGGCGACATAGTCCGACAGCAGGCCGATGCCTTTGTCCGTCAGCCTGATGCCCGTGAAGGGATGCATGATGTGGAGGGTATCCAGCATCCCGGCGGGAGCCGACAGCGTACCGGGTATGTCCTTTAAAAGGCCGATGCCCACGTCCATCTTCAGAAAGGTAAACCCCCGGTCCATGCGTTCCTTCAGGCGGTGCCCCATCTCTTCGGCATCCGGGGTCGACGTCGTATCGCAGTAAATACGAACGCGGTCTCGGAATTTGCCGCCCGCCAGTTGATAGGCCGGCACGCCGTAGGCCTTGCCCGCGAGGTCCATGAGGGCCATCTCGACGGCGCATACGCCGCCGGCCTGCCGGGCGTGGTGGCCAAACTGCCGAATCTTTCTGAAGATCCTGTCGACGTCGCAGGGGTTTTCGCCCAGGATGCGCGACTTGAGGGCCAGGGCGTAGGTCTTGCTGGCGCCGTCCCGCACCTCTCCGAGGCCGTGGATGTCCTGGTTAGTATCGAGCCTGATGATCGTTGATGCGCCGATCGTCACGGTGCGCATGTCGGTGATGCGCAATGCGCCGGGACGGGAAGCGGTGTGGACGTTACTGGCTAGTTCCGGTGTTTCTGGCACGGATTCAACCCGTTTCCCGGCGTTGTCCGCCGTTCGGAGTTTCCTCGGACCAGCGCGCCGGCGGTTCGACCGGGCCGTGATCCCACACGGTGGGGAAGTAATGACCGGTCAGCAGATCGCCGGGTTCGACGTCGACCCGCCGCTCCATGATATGGGTCCGGGTGGGCTGGTACCTCGTCCATCCGGGCATGTAATGCACCGCGATGGCCGGCCGGCCGTTGTCGGACGGATTGGGCGGGCTGCCGTGCCAGGTCAGGCAGTGGTGGAACATGCACTCGCCTTTCCTTACCTCGCAGGGGACGATCTCGACCTCTTCGTCATCCGGGATGAGGGACCGGTCGGGTTCCGGCGTAAAGCCGTCTTCGTTCGTCCCTATCGTGCCGCCCTTGTGGGGCCCCCAGTGGTGGCTGCGCGGCACCATGCGCATGCAGCCGTTCTCGATGGTGGCGTCGTCCAGGGCCACCCAGGCGCTCACCAGGTCGGCCGGCTGGATGATCGGCCAGTAGGGATGATCCTGGTGCCAGTCGGTTGCCCCGCCTCGCCGGGGCGGCTTGTACTGGATCTGGTCGTGCCACACCCGCAGCACGTCGGTACCGATCAGGTCGCATGCCATCCGGCAGATCTCCGGGTGGTAGAGGTGGACCCTGAACCCGTCGTCAGCTTGCCAGGTGTTGACCACCTGGATCACCACGTCCCGTTCCGCCTCCAGATCCTCGCCGGCTATATTCCGAACCGCCTCGGCCCTGCCGCGGGAAGTGCCCGCGATGACGGTCATCAGACGGTCCCGCAGGGCGTCCGCCTCATCATCGGCGTAAACGCGGCCGACGTTGAGAAATCCTGCCGCTCTGAACTCGTCGATCTGTGCCTGGGTCAGGGACACGCTTCGGCTCCCGGTTTGTGGAAAGATTGGAGCGAACGTAGCGGAAACGGCGTCTGATGTCAAGCCTGATGTCCACCCGATTTCGCTTGACGATACCACGGTCGTTGATTACTTCCCGGAAACACCGGAAACGATACGATTCCACGTAAACAGGGGAACCCCCAATGGCGATACGCATGGCGCAGTACGGCACCGGTCACGGGCATGCCGCCGGCAAGCTTCAATCCATGTCGACCCATCCCGATGTCGAGTGCGTCGGGGTCTATGAGCCGGATGCGGCGCGAAGGTCCGCCCTGGAGCATGCCGACGGGCCCTATGCGGACGTTCGATGGTTCGACAGCGTGGAGGACATGCTGGGTGATCCGGCTATCGTTGCCGTGGCTTCGGAAGGCCGCAACGACGAAAGCCTGGCCCAGACGGAGGAGATCGTCCGCGCCAGCAAGCATGCCTGGTACGACAAGCCCGCCGGCGACGACTGGCCGGCCTGGCAGCGGGTAGTCGGCCTGGCCGAAAAGGCGGACCTGCAGGTGCAGATGGGGTACATGTTCCGGTATCACGACGGGTTCCGCAAGATCGCCGACTGGGCCCGATCGGGCATGCTGGGCCGCGTGTTTTCGATCCGGGCACACATGTCGACCAACGTCCCCGTTTCGTCCCGCGTGGTGATCAGCGCCCATCGGGGTGGCATTTTCTACGACCTGGCCGGCCACATGCTCGACCAGGTGGTCTGGACCCTGGGCCGGCCGTCCAGGGTGACCGCCTTTTTACGCAACGAGACCGGGGAAGTGCCCGCCTTCGCGGATAACGGCCTGGGGGTGTTCGAATACGAGCACGCCATGGCCACCGTGGATATCGCCGCCATGGAACCTTCTCCGCCCGCCCGCCGATACGAGGTATACGGAACGGAGGGCAGCGCCATCCTCATCGAACCCTTCGAACCGGGCGCGGAAATCCGGCTGGTCCTGACCGAAGCCCGGGACGGTTATCCAGCGGGCGAATCCCGGGTACCCGTGACGGGCCGCAGCCGCCAGGCGCTATATGACCTCGAACTGGCGTCGTTCCTGAAGACGATCTCCGGTGAACAGCCGCCGGACCGTCCCCTTGACCACGAGCTGCTCGTGCAGGAGACCTTGCTCCGCGCGACACGAGGCCTGTCGTGAGTCCGCGGTCCGCAAAGTCCGTGCATTACGACGCGATCGTGGTCGGCGGCGGCATCGTCGGCGTCTCGACGGCCTACGTCCTGGTCCGCCGCGGGCTGAGCGTCCTCCTGCTGGAACGATACGCGCCCGTCCACGAACACGGCAGTTCGCACGGTGACAGCCGGATGATCCGTTTCGATTACGAAGAGAACGTGTACGTCGAAATGGCGGCGCGCGCCTTCCGGGCCTGGGAGGATCTCGCGAAACGCCTGGGCCGGCCGGTGTTCAAACGGACCGGCATCTGTAATCTGGCGCCTGCCGGCGCGGAGGTGCTGGAGACGCTGGAGACCCGGCTGCGGGACTGCGAACTTCCCTACGAACGGTTGGCAGGCGCCACTTTTTCGCACCGCTTCCCTCAGCTAAGCCTGCCACCGCAAAGTGAAGCCATCTACCAACCCGACAGCGCGGTGCTCTTCGCCGACGAGGTGGTACGGAGCCTGTGGGACTGCGTCGTGGAAGACGGCGTGGACGCCCTGACGGAGACGGAAGTCGCTTCGATCGTCCCGGCCGAAGAGCGCGTAGAGGTCACGGCTTCGGACGGACGGTCCTGGTCAGGTACCCGCCTCGTGCTGGCAACCGGCAGCTGGACGGACCGGTGGCTGAACGCGCTGGGCGTCGAGGTCGAACTAGTGGTGACGCGGGAGTTGCTGGCCTACTTTCCTCAGGCCGGGTCGGTTCCGCATGAAGCGGGCGCGATGCCGAACGTGATCGACTACCACACCCCCGATCCCTTCTACTGCGTGCCCCAGGTGCGGGTACCGGGCGTCAAGGCCGGCTGCCACCGAACCGGCCGGGTCGTCGAGGCGGACGACCCCGAAGTAGTGGACGACGCCAATCTTGCTGCGGTGCGGGAATTCGTCGGACGTAGGTGCCCCCACCTGTCCCGGGATCCCGTCGCGGTGAAACACTGCCTGTACACCAACTCGGCGGACTTCCACTTCATCCTGGACCGGCATCCCGATCATGCGAACGTGGTCCTGGCGGCGGGGTTTTCGGGCCACGGGTTCAAGTTCGGTCCCGTGCTGGGCGAGATCCTGGCCGCCCGGCTGTTCGACGAAACGCCGCCCGTCGACACGAGCCTGTTCGGTCTGCAGAGGTTCAGCAGCCGGAGGGTGCTCAAGCCTCGAACGCTCGCGTAGTTTTTTCGGTTCACTCAACCCGCCGGCCGTCCTTGAACACGCCGACGATCCGGCGGATGGCGCTGATGTCCTGCAGCGGATCTCCATCGACCGCAAGGATGTCGGCGTGTTTCCCCGGTTCAATAGTACCGACCTGATCGGCCATTCCGAGCATCTCGGCGGCCCGGCTCGTGGAAGCGATGATGGCGCCCATGGGTGAAAAGCCGCAGCACTTGACGGCGATGACGAGGCCACCGCCGAAATCCTCGAAGCGCGTGTCCGGAACACCCGCATCGCTGGATATGACCATGCGTACGCCTGCCTCCAGCGTCCGGCGCAGCAAGTCGAATCGCTCGCCGTACTCGCTGTTCATCAACGCTTCCACTTCCTCGGACGAACCGGTCCTCGGCCCCGTGATCGTGTGGCTGACGTAAAGGCCCTTCTGCCGGATAAGGTCGACGGCATCCCCGTCGTAACGGTGGCCCTCTTCCTCCCCCATCCACGAACAGTGCTCAATGCTGTCGGTGCCCGCAATGGCACAGTTCATGATGCCTTCGGTGCCGTGGGCGTGGGCGGCGACTTTCCTGCCCAGACGATGGGCGTCCTGGACGAGGGCCGTCAGGGTCTCCGCCGAATACTGGGCGCGGCGCACGTTGCTGTCCGGAGTCAGGCCGCCGCCGGTGGCGCAGACCTTGACCCAGTCCACGCCCATGGAGACCACCGTGCGCACGGCCTTCAGCACCTCCTCCGTGCTGTCCGCGCTGATCCCCATGTAGTTAAGGTGCCCCGCCGTCGTGGTAATGGGCAGGCCGCAGGCGAGTATGCGCGGGCCGTCCAGGTGACCCCCGTCGATAGCCCGCTTCAGGGTCAGGGTCACGCCGAACACGTCGGCGCAGTCCCGGACGGTCGTCACCCCGCCCCGCAAGACCCGTCGGGCGTTCCCGGCGGCCTCGACCACGGACTCCACGGCACTCTTGTGCGCCAGGGAGGTGACGCAGTCCTCCCGCGCGTTCATGACGAGATGTACGTGGGTATCGATAAGGCCGGGGAGAAGTGTGGCCGTACCGAGGTCGACGACCTCCGCGTCGCCGGGAATGGAAAGGCTGTCGCGGGAGCCGACGGCCAGGATCCGGTTGCCGTCCACGAGGATCAGCCCGTAAGGAATGGGCGTCGCGCCCTTCCCGTCGATGATCGAGCCGCCAGTGATGGCCTTTAGCAAGGATCCCGCTCCCGGGTTCCGGCTTACGACGGATCGTCCGCGGCAGGTGCTACATCGAAGGCGCCCATGCTGCTGTACTTCTCCAGCCGGGCTTCCAGGCGATCCTCGACGGACTGCGTGCCCGCCTCGTGCAACGCCTTGAGGATGGATTTTCTGACGTTCGAAATGGCCGTTTCGTGGTCGCGGTGCGCGCCGCCGAAGGGTTCGGGCACGATTTCGTCGATGACGCCGAACTGAAGCAGGTCGGTGGCCGAAAGCCGCAGGGCTTCCGCGCAGTCGGCCTTGCGGGCGGCCGCCTTCTCCTGGTCCTTCCAGAGTATGGTGGAACAGGGTTCGGGGCTGATGACCGAATACCAGGCGTTCTCCATCATGATGACGCGGTCGCCCACGCCGATGCCCAGTGCCCCGCCGCTGGCGCCTTCGCCGATCACCATGACGATGATCGGCACGCGAAGCCTTCCCATCTCGTAGATGTTCCGGGCGATCGCCTCCGCCTGGCCCCGTTCCTCGGCCCCCGCGCCGGGATAGGCTCCGGGGGTATCGACCAGGGACAGGACCGGCATGTCGAACTTCTCGGCCAGCTTCATGATGCGCAGGGCCTTGCGATATCCCTCGGGACCCGCCATGCCGAAGTTACGCATCACGTTTTCCTTGGTGTTCTTCCCCTTCTGGTGTCCCACCACGGCGATCGGCCGACCATCCATTTTCGCCAGCCCCGTGACCATGGCCTTGTCATCCCCGAAGGACCGGTCGCCATGCAGTTCGACGAAATCCTCCATCATCCCGTTGATGTAGTCGAGCGTGTGGGGTCGGTTCGGATGGCGGGCGATGAGCACGCGCTGCCAACGGGTCAGGTTGGAATAGGTCTTCCGCCGCTGCCGGGCCACTTCCTCTTCCAGGCGCTGGATCTCGTCGGCCAGGGCATCGAGGTTCTCGGTCACCGCATAGTTTCTCATCTCCTCTATGCGCTTCTCAAGCTCGTAGATCGGTTTTTCGAATTCGAGGATCGGTCCGTTCTCATCCATGACATGCTCCAGGAGCTGCAAACCGGCCTTCATAAACGGTAATCGCGGCGGACCCATGATATTCAAGCAGTCCCGCCGCGTTCCTTCAAATAAAGATCAACCGGTACGACCTGTCAAGGGCGGGAACCGGACGGTGACTGGGCGGGGACCGATCGAATGGACGCAGCCTGTTCTCCGGTAAACGTCAAATGCATTCAAAACGTTCCCGGTTACCGATCGCTCGATCGACCGCCCGCGCCCCCGGCAACGGGCCAAACCCCTTGACATCCAGGTTGCGGCCTGTTAGTTGACCGGTGCCCGGAACGGGTTGGAGCGTCGCCGGTTGATATGTGCCGGTTGGCGTATCATACCGGGCGAAAGGATCTACGGCCATGACTGCAGTTGAACGCACCGATGCTGATGGACTCGCGACCCCGTACCCGCTGTCCGCGGAACACGTGCGGCAGTACCGGGAAAACGGCCACGTGCATCTCCGGGACGTCTGTACAAAGAGCGAAATCGCCGAGTACCGCGAGGTGTTTAAGTCGGTCACCTCCGAACGGTTCGCCGATACAAGCAAGATGAGCGACCGGCCGGCGGACGATTTCTCCCGCGTATTCCTGCAGACGTTCAACCTGAGGGAGGCGGACGAGCGCGCGGCCCGGTTCATTCAGTCCCCCCGTTTCGGAAAGATCGCGGCCGACCTCATGGGCATGGATGCAGTTCGTATTTACTATGACAAGGCCATGTTCAAGGAACCCGAAAGCTGGATCACGCCCTGGCACCAGGATGGTCCGCACTGGCCGCTGTGCTCGGACCACGTCCTCACCATGTGGATCCCCCTCGTGGACGTCGTCATCGACATGGGACCGCCCCGCTTCGCGAGCGGTACCCACAGAGAAAGAGTCTTGGGCCCCAGGGGGATACACCACGAGTCGGAATCGTTTTTCGGGGACTACATCCGCACGAACCGGGTACCTGTCGTTGAAGAGGAAATCCCTGCCGGAGACGCGACCCTGCACAGCCACTGGGTGGTTCATGGCGCGCGGGCCAACATGTCGGGGCGTGTCCGAGAAGCGCTGGGTATCACGTTTTACGAGGACGGTCTTCCCATCGACGATTCCGCGTGCAGTGTGGAGAACCGGCCGGTCATCGATGCGAACCTGGGAAACCGGCGTCCCGGCCAGCGGGCCGATCATCCGCGCAACCAGGTCGTGTTCTCCCGCTCCTGGACGGTGCTTTGATGCAGGCAGAAAACCTGGTTGAAAAGCTGCGTAAACGGCGGAGCAGGCTGCTCGATCCCGAAGCCGGCGCGCTTACGGCGGCCGTAGCGGTCCTTCTCCGCGGAACGGTCGGGGGAATGGAATTGCTCTTCCTCCAGCGTGCGCAACGCGAGGGCGATCCCTGGTCCGGCCATGTCAGCTTTCCCGGCGGGAAGATCGAAGCTTCCGACGAAAGCCCGCGGCACACGGCCATCCGGGAAACGCGTGAAGAAACGGCCATCGATCTCGACCATGCGGATTTCGTCTGCCGCCTCGACGACCAGGCTACCCATCTCAGCAAGGTGCATGTCGCCGGCTACGTGTTCTACCTGGCGAACGGGTCCGAACCGACCCTCAACCACGAAATCCGGAACGCATTCTGGTTCCCGCTTTCCGATCTGATGGATGAAAACCGGTACGTTACGACGACGGTCACGGGCGAATGGGGGGCAAGGGAAGTATGCGCCATCGAGGTGCTTGATGGCGAAGGCCCCGTGCTCTGGGGCCTCACGTATCGTTTCACCGCCCAGGTGCTGGCCTGTGCCGGCCACGAGTTGCCGGGCGGATCCGAAGTACAGCTGCGTTAGACCTCAAGGGGTCACCGCGTCAACCTTCAACATGCAGAGGCTTATGACCATGGAACTCTCGTTGTCCGTAAGGGTCGCCGAATCCGTCTTGAACAAGGAAGAAGCCAACCGATCCATGGAACACCTGGCCGACCTGGCTCGGGAGATCGGATATTCCGCCATGTGCATGCGGGCGTCCCAGGCGGGCATAAAGTCGCCGTTGGAACAAATCACCGCGGTCCGGAAGGTGCTCGACGATCGGGGTCTGCCCGTTTCCATGATCACAGGAGACATCCCCATACCCGCGAACGACGAACACGCCCCGGACGCCCTCCGGAACATCACGCCCTACCTGGACCTGGCCGAATTGCTGGACGCCGACCTGATCCGGATCGGCATGAAGACGGAGGAAGATATCGCCTGGGCGCGGTGGGCCTCGGACGAGGCGGACGAACGGGACATCCGGCTGGCCCACCAGTCCCACACCCGCAGCCTGTTCGAAACCGTGGAGGAGTCCGTCTCCGTGCTGAAGCAGGTGGGACGAGAGAACTTCGGCATCATCTACGAACCGGCTAATCTCGACCTGTGCGGCCAGGACTACGGGCCGGAAACGATCAAGCGGTTCGAGCCCTGGCTCTTCAACGTCTATCTGCAGAATCACCGATTGAACCCCAAGGGCTCCATGACCCTGAATACCTGGGTACGGGGCCCCGCGCCCCACGACCCGGTGCCCCTCCAGGAAACGGGCGGGATCGACTTTCCCATCATCATGCGGACGCTCGAAGAGATCGGTTACGAAGGCTATGTCACCGTGCACCAGGCCTTCGCCGAGCTCATGGAACCCGAAGACGCCGCCCGCCAGAGCTACGAATACCTGACTTCCATTGCGGACTTCTGACTTCAGGTGACGAAGTTGAATTTAAGTTCGAGGTCGCATCGCGTTATTCCTACTCTTCCTGTTGTTTGATGGCATTCCACACACCAGGCGGATTGCAGGGTCCGGCCGCCGGACTGCCGAAGACAACATCCAATGGAGTAGATCAATACAAGCA
>VXWP01000062.1:0-5316 GCA_009835325.1 Gemmatimonadota bacterium
CTCCCACCCGGGCCTTTTGAACACCCCCGACCTGCCGCCCTCCTTCTCCACAAGCAGGATGGATGCGATCTCCATGGTCCGGTCCACGGCCTTGCACATGTCGTAGAGGGTCAGGGCGGCCACGGAGACGGCCGTCAGGGCCTCCATTTCGACGCCGGTCTTGCCGGACGCGACGGCCGTGGCCAGTAGGCCGATCCTGCCCGCGTCCTCGTTCAGGGTGATGTCAATCTCCACGTGGGTCAATGGGATGGGGTGACACATGGGGATGAGGTCGCCCGTCTTCTTGGCCGCCGAGATGCCCGCGATCTTCGCCGTGGTCAGCACGTCCCCTTTGCCCATCTCGTCGGCGGAGATCTTCCGGATCGTCTCCGTCGCGGATCGGACTTCCCCGTAGGCCACCGCGCGCCTTTCCGTAACCGGTTTCTCCGTCACGTCCACCATGCGGACGCGTCCTTTTTCATCGAGGTGCGAGAGGTCCATAATCACTCCGTTTCAAGGCGTTTCTCAACAGGACGGACAGGGGCAGGGCCACCACCACCGCCACGCCGGCCTGAACCAGGTTGCCCGGGATCTCCGTCAGCGCGGCGATGCCGCCGAACAGGACCGATCCGGCCAGGTAGTAACCGGTAACCATCCAGGCGCCGCCAATCAGCACGGCTGCGAAGGCTGCGATCCGGCGGGGATGGTCACCGCCCGGGGCGGCCGGCGCAGCGCCGGCGCTCCGTGCATCGCTGACATCCGATGTACCCCGTACGCCCTGGTCGTCAAGTCCGCCCTCGGTGTCGTGACCGCCCCCGGTGCCCCAGAACGCGATCGTTCCGACCAGGATCCCCTCGATCCCCTTGATGACGAGCGTCCAGGGCGCCCAGATGAAGTAGCCGCCCAGCGCGTCGGCCAGGGCAGAACCGACCCCGCCCGCGAGACCACCGATGCGCCATCCGAAGACGAGGGCGAGGGTGAACAGCAGCCCATCGCCGAGATTGATGTATCCCTGCGTGGCCGGATTGGGGATGCGTATGACAAAGGTCGCCAGCGTCACGAGCGCGATCGAGAGCGCGGCCAGCGTCAACCTGCGTACCGGAACAGCGGCCATATCAGGAACCTGTCCTTGCCATTTCACCTAACCTTGCCATTGGTACAGCATCAGGTACACCAGCACGCCGGTGACGGACACGTACAGCCAGATCGGCAGGGTCCATCGGGCCAGCGGCGCGTGGCGCTCGAAACGCCCCTTAAGCGCGTGGCGCAGCGTCAGCACGACCATGGGCACGATGGCCGTGGCCAGGATCGTGTGGCTGATGAGGATGGTGAAATAGACGTAACGAGTCCATCCCTCGCCGGTGAAGGGCGTGCTGCCGTGGTTGAAGTGGTAAATCAGATAGGTGGTGAGAAACAATACGGACGCGGCGACCGCACCCAGCATGCACATCCTGTGCGCAGCGATATTCCGCTTCCTGATGTTGATGTATCCCGCGACCAGGAACGCCGCGCTGGTCGAGTTCAGGCACGCGTTCACCAGGGGCAGGTCCGTTATCTCCAGCATGTGTTACACCTTGTCATAGGCCATCACGGAGAACTGGACCAGCAGGAACACCAGCGACGCCAAAAACAGGTTCCTGGCCGACGCTTCGGTCCGGGTCACGGTCAGGTGGATGGCGAAACCGAGCAGTCCCAGTCCGGCCGCTAAAGCCGCGTAGAAATAGACGACCCCCGAGATGCCCAGTATGGTCGGGACCAGGCTGAAGGCGGTCAGGGCCAGGCAGTTGATCAGGATCTGCACGCTCGTGAACCGGCCGTCCGGATCGACGGCGGGCAGCAGCTGAAACCCGGCGCGGGCGTAGTCTTCGCGGAAGAGCCAGGCCAGCGCGAGGGCGTGGGGCATCTGCCAGAGAAAGAGGATAGCGAACAGGACGCCGGCCTCCAGCCCCAGTTCGTTTCGGGCGGCCGCCCAGCCGGTCACCGGGGGCAACGCGCCCGGGACGGCGCCGAACACGGTCGACAGCGTGGTCCGGTGCTTGAGCGGCGTATAGAGAAACAGGTAGGTGACGGTGATCAGCGCGGTGACCGCACAGCTCAGGACGTTGACCACCAGCGCCAGGTACAACAGGCCCGCCACCGTGATGGCCACGCCGAACCCAAGGGCCTGCGCGGGCTGCAGCTTCCCGGCGGGGAGCGGACGCTTCCGGGTCCGCCGCATCATGGCGTCCCGGTCTCGCTCCATGAACTGATTCAGGGCGAGCGTGCCCCCGGCCGCCAGGGCGGTTCCGGCCAGCGTGTGCAGCAGGCGCAGCCAGTCCACCGGCCCGTCGGATCCAAGATAGAACCCGACGCAGGTGGTCAGCACCAGCATGATGACCAGGCCGGGCTTGGTCAGGGCGATGAAGTCCTTCATGGGGACGAATCAGACAGAGACATTCATGGTCAGCAGGATCAGGCCCAGCAGCACCGCCGCCGCGAAAAGCACGGCGCCCACGATGCCCGAAGCCCTGGACTTGAACCCGATACTGCCGTCTTCGAGGACCCGGGGTTCCAGGAGCCGGACCGCATGGTGCACGATCAACGCGATCACGATCAGCAGCTTGACGGTCATCAGGGCTTCGTAGCCCGGCGGAAGCAGCGGGTACAGCTCGGGCTGGGACGACATCGCCCGGGCGGCCACCCCATCCATGATCCGGTTGTACAGGCTGAACGAACCGCTCACGACCAGGATGATAATCGCCGTCCAGGATACCCGGCGGAATATGGCGCCGGTCCGGCGCATGATCTCCACGCGTTCCTCCGACGCCCTGCCCGACCGGAGCACCGGGGTGAGCGCGACCAGGACGTAGAAGAAACCGCCCGCCCACAGTACGACGCCCAGTACATGCAGCCACATCCACAGAATCTTGGTATCGAACATATGCCGTCTTCCTCCCATTCCTCCGGCGGGCCGTGGAACGACCCTAAGGATCCGCGTGCCTTAAGGCCAGGGCCGCCCGGGATGGGAAGCGGCCATCCGACTCCTGCAAAAATGCCCGGGCCGGACGGTAGCTGTCAATCAGTTTTTAGCGGACCGGAACGGCATCGCGGCCCGGCTGAAAGCAGTTGACACAAGCCGCCCGCGGGCTATAATATCTGCATGATTTTCGGATAGCCGGAAAGCGTCTGCGAAGCCCCGGGATTCATGCGACGACCCGCGACGATGCCCAGCCAGGATGAACGCTTCGACCCGCGACTATGTCCCAGCCAGACCGGAACGCCCCGTACTACCTGGGTCATGACATCGGCGGCACCAAGCTCGCCGTGACCGTCGCCGACCGGAACGGGAAGATCCTGCGCAAGATCCGGCGGCCGACCGTAGCCGATCGAGGTCCGAGGGCCGTGGTGGCGTCGCTGGTGGACATGTCCCGCGAAGCCATGGCGCGCGCCGCGCTCTCCCCGGCGGAGCTGGCCGGCGTCGGCGTCAGTTGCGGCGGTCCCCTGGACACGGAAACCGGGGTGGTCTACGCGCCGCCCAATCTGCCGGGCTGGGACGAGGTCCCGCTGAAGGCGTGGCTGGAAAGCGCGCTTTCGCTGCCGGTTTTCGTCGAAAACGATGCCAACGCCAGTGCCTTGGCGGAGTGGTCCTTCGGGGCCGGGCGGGGCTGCCGGCACATGGTGTACATGACCATGAGCACCGGTATCGGCGGCGGCATCATACTCGACGGCCGACTTTACCGCGGCCCCGGCGACACGGCCGGCGAAGTGGGTCACATGACCATCGTCGAAAACGGTCCTGCCTGCGGTTGCGGAAAGCGCGGGTGCCTGGAAGCCCTGTGTTCGGGGCCATCGATCGCCAGGCGGGCCCGGGAGATTGCGCAGGAGGTTCCCGGTTCGCTCATGGTCGATCTGGCCGGGGGCGAACCGGCAAGCATTACGGCGGAGACCGTCATGGACGCGGCCAGGCAGGACGACCCGGCCGCCCGGGAAATCGTGGACGAGACGGCGCGGTACATGGCCGTGGGACTGGGGAACATCGTGAATATCCTGAACCCGGAGGTCATCGTCATCGGAACCATCCTGGTCAAGGCGCAGGATCTGTTGTTGGAACCTATCCGCGCGTACCTCCGGCGTGAAACCTGGCCGCGGGTCTACGACACGGTGCGGGTCGTGCCCGCCGGACTGGGAGACGAAGTGGGAGATCTCGCCGCCATCGCCGTGATCCGGCAGGCGGTACAATCCGAAGGGAGTGTTTAGGGCATTGGACTGGAACGCGTTGGGACGGGAAGCCGTACAACTGCTGGGCGAGTACCTGCGTATCGACACGACGAATCCCCCCGGGAACGAGGATCGCGCGACCACTTTCCTCAGTCGCATCCTCTCCGAAGAAGGCATCGATTGCCAGGTCCACGAGTCCGCCCCGGGACGCTCCAATCTCTACGCGAGACTGGAAGGGGACGGTTCGAAGCGGGCCGTGGTGCTGCTGAGTCACAGCGACGTGGTACCCGCCGACCGCCGTTACTGGTCCGTCGATCCCTTCGGCGGCGAGGTCCGGGACGGCTACATCTGGGGTCGCGGCGCCCTCGACATGAAGAACCTGGGCATCGCGGAGCTGGTGGTCTTCCTCGCGCTGCACCGGAACCGATTTCCGTTGAAAAGGGACGTGATCTTTCTTGTCACCGCCGACGAGGAGGCCGGCGGATCGGCTGGCGCCCGGTGGATCACACGGAACCGCCCGGAACTCGTCTCGGACGCGGAATTCCTGATCAACGAGAGCGGCAAGGGACGCCTGGAGAACGGCAGGGCCGTCTATTCCATCGACATCACCGAAAAGTCGCCCTGCTGGGTCCGCCTGGTCGCCCGCGGCGAACCCGGCCACGGTTCCCGCCCGAAGCCCCATTCCGCCGTGAACCGGCTCATCCGCGCCTTGAGCGCCATCATGACGTACACGCCTCCGATCAAAGTGACGGACGCGGCCGAGCGGTACTTCGAAGGCATTGCCCACCTGCAGAAAGACGGATACCGCAAGCGATTCGCGAATATCCGGGAATCCGTCCGGGACCGCCGTTTCCTGACGGACCTGCTGCGCAACCAGCATCACGCGGCGATTCTGCGCAATACCATCTCCATAACCATGTTGCAGGGCAGCGACAAAATCAATATCATACCTCAGGCGGCGACGGCCGAACTGGACTGCAGGTTGCTTCCGGGGGAAGAGCCAGGCGATTTCGTCCAGGAGCTGAAACAGGTGGTCGGCGACGACGGGATCGAGATAGAGACCATACTGAACTTCGGGAACTCGTCATCGCCCTTCGCTTCGCCCGTGGTCGAAGCCGTTCGCGAGGTCGTTTCCCGGCA
>VXWP01000062.1:5326-32984 GCA_009835325.1 Gemmatimonadota bacterium
CATCGCCCTTCGCTTCGCCCGTGGTCGAAGCCGTTCGCGAGGTCGTTTCCCGGCATAACCATGTTGCAGGGCAGCGACAAAATCAATATCATACCTCAGGCGGCGACGGCCGAACTGGACTGCAGGTTGCTTCCGGGGGAAGAGCCAGGCGATTTCGTCCAGGAGCTGAAACAGGTGGTCGGCGACGACGGGATCGAGATAGAGACCATACTGAACTTCGGGAACTCGTCATCGCCCTTCGCTTCGCCCGTGGTCGAAGCCGTTCGCGAGGTCGTTTCCCGGCACCATGAGCGCGCGGAGGTCGTACCGAACATTCTGTCCGGCTTCACGGACAGCCACTACTTCCGCGAACTGGGAATTCACTGCTACGGCTTCATGCCCTTTCTGCTGATCGACGAAGAGCTCAGACGTATCCACGGCAACGACGAACGGATCTCCGTGGAGAACATGGAACGGGGTCCGAGAATCCTCTACGAAGTCATCGAAAAACTCTGCGGCTGATTTCAGCATCGAGGAGACATAAATGGAAGCGATTCGCATTCACGAATTCGGCGGTCCCGAGGTGATGAATCTCGAAACCGGCGCGGATCTGCAGGCAGGTCCCGGACAGATCCTGGTCGACATACGGGCCGCCGGCGTGAACCCGGTGGACACCTATATCCGGGCGGGCACCTATGCCATGAAACCCGATCTGCCCTTCACCCCGGGCATGGACGGCGCCGGAACGGTCGCCGATGTGGGCGACGGCGGGGCCCATGTTTCCGTCGGAGACCGGGTGTACCTGGCCGGCACCCTTACCGGTTCCTATGCGTCGCAGGCCCTGTGCTCGCCCGACCAGGTGTATCCACTGCCCGGCAACGTATCCTTCACGCAAGGCGCGGGGATATACGTCCCTTACGCGACGGCTTGGAGAGGGCTGTTCCAGCGTGCGGGGGGAAAGCCGGGCGAAACCGTCCTGGTGCACGGCGCGAGCGGCGGTGTGGGGATCGCGGCCGTACAGATGGCCCGGGCCGCGGGCATGACGGTCATCGGAACCGCCGGGTCGGAACAGGGCGCCGCGCTGGTGGAGGAACAGGGCGCCCATCACGTGGTGGACCACAACGTTCCCGGCTATACGGATAAGATCATGGAGCTCACCGGCGGCCTGGGCGTCGACGTGATTATGGAAATGCTGGCCAACGTCAATCTGGACAAGGACCTGAACATGCTGGCCTATGGCGGGCGGGTCGTCGTCATCGGCAACCGGGGCGTTATCGAGATCAATCCGCGGGACGCCATGGCGCGGGACGCCAGCATCCTCGGCATGGTCCTGTTGCTGGCTTCTCCGGAGGATCTGGTCGGCATCCACGCCGGAATGTTCGCCGGACTGCAAAACGGCACGCTCAAGCCAGTGGTGGGTAAAGAGTTCCCGCTGGAAGACGCGGCGAAGGGCCATACCGCCGTCATGGAACCTGGCGCCTATGGAAAGATCGTACTGATCCCTTGAGTACGCGGCAGGTAAAGGAATCCAACATGGCAAATCCGCTCAACCAGCTCGAACGGCACGGCCAGAGCTTCTGGCTGGACAGCATCAGCCGGGAACTGATGTACTCCGGCCGGTTGAGGAAACTGATCGATGAAGACGGCCTGAAAGGCATGACCTCGAACCCGGCCATCTTCGAGAAAGCCATTGCGGGAAGTACGGACTACGACGCCGATATCGAGCGGCTTGCGGCAGCGAACCGGACCGCTTTGGAGATCTACGAGACCCTGGCCATCTCGGACATCCGGGAAGCCGCCGACCACCTGGGCGGCGTATACGAAGCGACCGGCGGCGCCGACGGCTTCGTGAGCCTGGAGGTGTCCCCGGAACTGGCGGACGATACCGCGGGTACGATCGATGAGGCCCGGCGGCTGTGGAAGGCCGTGGACCGCCCGAACGTCATGATCAAGGTACCGGCGACGGAGGCCGGCGTACCGGCCGTGCGTCAACTGATCGGCGAAGGGTTGAACATCAACGTGACGCTGATGTTCTCGCGGGCAGTATACGAGGCCGTGGCCGACGCCTATATCAGCGGGTTGGAGGATCGTATTGCCGCGGGAGGCGACATCAGCGGCATCGCGAGCGTATCCAGCTTCTTCATCAGCCGCATCGACACCCTCGTCGACGCCTTGCTGGCCGAACGGGCCGAACGGGCCGGCGAACCCGGGGAACGGGCCGCGATCCTGGACCTGACCGGCAGGACGGCCATCGCAAACGGCAAGACGACCTACCAACGATACAAGACGATATACGCGTCACCGCGCTGGTCCGCGCTGGCCGAACGGGGCGCGAGGAAGCAGCGGCTGCTGTGGGCCAGCACGAGCACCAAGAACCCCGAGTACCGGGACGTGCTGTACGTCGAGGAACTGATCGGGAAAAACACCATCAATACCCTGCCCGATGAAACGCTCGACGCTTTCCGAGATCACGGGCGCCTGGCCGATACCCTCGAGGCCGGTACCGACGAAGCCTGGTCGATCATGGCCGGTGTGGAAAAAGCCGGGATTTCGATGGACCGGGTCGCGGAGCAACTCGTCGAGGAAGGGGTACAGAAATTCGTGGATCCCTTCGTAAAGCTGATCGAAGCCATCGAACGGAAACGGCTGCAGCCGGTCCGCCTGGCGTGACCTGACCGGCCTGGCCTGCGGACCGAGCGAGGCGGGCATACGGAATTGCCGGGTCGGACTGAACGGACCGCACGTTCGGCGGATCCGGGGAGCATCGCATGCAACTGGGCATGGTCGGACTCGGCCGGATGGGCGGCAACATGACGCGGCGGCTGTTGCGCGGCGGTCACGAAGTCGTCGTGTACGACCGAAGCGGCGAAGCGGTCGGCCAGGCGGAGCAAGCCGGCGCCGTGGGCAGCGCGACGCTGCGCGGTCTCGTGACCACGCTTCACCCGCCGCGTTCGGTCTGGCTCATGGTCCCCGCCGGCGATGCCACGGAACGGGCCGTCAACGAACTGTCCGGACTGTTGTCTCCGGGCGACACCGTCATCGACGGCGGAAACACCTACTTCAAAGACGACGTGTCCCGCGCGGAACGGCTGTCCGCCAGGGGCCTGCACTATGTCGACGTGGGTACGAGCGGCGGCGTATGGGGTCTCGAGCGGGGGTATTGCATGACCATCGGGGGGCCGGCGGAGATCGTCGAGCGCCTGGACCCGCTGTTCGACACGCTGGCGCCCGGTCCCGGGCAGGACGCCACGCAGGATGCCACGCGTCAGTCCGGTGACGCGGCGGAATCCACGCGCGCCCCGGATACCTCCGGCAAGCCCCCTTCAACGGCCCGCAGAGGCTACGTGCACGTGGGACCGGCAGGCGCGGGGCACTTCGTCAAGATGATCCACAACGGGATCGAATACGGCATGATGCAGGCCTTTGCCGAGGGGCTGGAGATTCTGCGCGAATCGGGTTCCGACCGCGTGGATTCGCGCCTACGGTACGACCTGGACCTGCACGACATCGCCGAAGTCTGGCGCCACGGAAGCGTGGTCAGTTCCTGGCTGCTCGACCTCCTGGAGATCGCGTTGCGGGAAGACCGGGACCTGTCCGCTTACTCCGGTTACGTGCAGGATTCGGGCGAGGGCCGGTGGACGGTGCAGACGGCCATCGAGGAAGACGTGCCCGCCCACGTGCTCACGGCATCGCTCTTCACGCGGTTCCAGTCGCGGCAGGAGCAATCCTACGCCATGCGGGTGCTTTCCGCCCTGCGCCACCAGTTCGGCGGTCACGTGGAGCAGAAGACAACCGGGGGAGGACCATGATCCAGATCGCTCCATCCATCCTGTCGGCGGATTTCACCCGCCTGGCCGATGAGGTCCGGGCCGTGGAGCGCGCGGGCGCGGACCGGATTCATATCGACGTCATGGACGGCCGGTTCGTCCCGAACATCTCCATGGGACCCTTCATCGTGGAGGCCATCGACTCGCTGACGGAACTTCCGCTGGAAGCCCACCTTATGATCGAGGAACCGGACCGGTACATCGACGTCTTCATGGAAGCCGGGGCCGACGTGATCATCGTGCACCAGGAGAATACGGCCCACCTGCACCGCGTGGTGCAGTCCGTCCGGGAGCGAGGCAAACAGGCCGGTGTCGCCCTGAACCCGGCGACGCCCGCCCAGGCCCTCGACGGGATCATCGACGAACTCGATCTCGTCCTGGTCATGTCCGTCAACCCGGGTTTCTCGGGCCAGCGGTTCATCGCGTCCGTCCTGCCGAAGATCCGCGAGATCCGAAGGACCCTGTCGGACCGGAAGATCGCGTGCGACCTGGAGGTAGACGGCGGCGTGAACGCCGATACCGCACCGGCCGTCGCGTCCGCGGGCGCGAACGTCCTGGTGGCCGCCACGGCCGTGTTCAAGCATCCGGACGGCGCGGCCGAAGGTATCCGGACGCTGCGCGGCTAAGACTGACCTCCGGATTCGGACCGCAGTACGGGCCCGCCATCGGGCCTCGCCATCGGGCCGCGACGTCGTCCTGCGCCCCCGGAAACTGCATCGCCCTCAGACCACCGCCCAGAGACCATTACCCTCAGACCACTGCCCTTTTCCAGGTCCCCTTGAAGAAGCGCCTGAGCGTGAGCAGGCCCTGCAATACGGCCGCGGCGAGCCAGGCGATCCAGATGCCCGTAACGTCCAGCCCGAGCGGGAAGGCGAGGACGTAGGAGAATACGAGCATGATACCCCACTGGGAGAAGAGGGTGTAGTACAGCGACGGTCGGGTCTCGCCGCCGCCGGCCAGTACGCCGCTGGCCACGATGGACAGCGCGGAAAAGACCTGGGCGATGGCGAAGAAGCGCAGCATGACCGAACTGATGCCCAGGACCGTCTCGTCCGTCGTGAATACGGCCGCGATCCCCTGGGCGAATATCCAGATCAAGGCCGATCCGGCACCGATCACAATCATGCAGAGCAGGATCGTCTGTCCGCCGTACTGCCCGGCCGACCGGATCTGCCGGCCACCCAGCCGCTGCCCGACCAGGGAGGTCGCCGCGACCGAGAAGGCCAGGGCGGGCATGATCGCGAAGAGCCGGATCTGGAAACCCACGGTCAGGGCCGCGATGGCGGCCGTGGGACGGCTTACGCCCGATATGACGCGGTACAGGAGCACGCGCGCGCCGTTGCGGAAGAAGCCGGACGCACCGGAGGGCAGGCCGATGTCGAGCATGCGGGACATGATGCTCCAGTCCGGTTTGACACGCCAGTTCCTCGAGAGACGCACCTGGCCGTGGCCCCGGACCAGGATCGCCAGTCCGATGACGCATCCCGCCAGCCGGGAGATGATCATGCCCACGGCCGCTCCGGCCACGCCCAGTGCGGGCACTACCCAGGCGCCGAAGATAAACGCGTAGGACGTCACGCATTTCACGATGATGACGATGACAGAGATCTTGAGCGGCGTGCGGGTATCGCCCACGCCCCCGAAGATAGCGCTCATCACGTAGTTGAGAATCATGAAGACCATGCCGGCGAAGTAGAGCCTCAGGAAGAGCATCCCGTGGGTGAGGACCTCTTCCGGAGCGCCGAGCAGGACCAGCGCGGGCCGCGTGAGCACGATACTTACGGCGGCAAGACCCAGGGCCAGGTAAGTGCCCATCAGGATCGCCTGCTGGCCGGTGCGGCTCACGTCGCCGTGCCGACCAGCCCCGTAGTACTGGGCCACCAGCGTCCGCGTCCCCCCGGTGATCGAAATGGCCATGACCATGACGATGAATACGATCTGCCGGCTCATGCCGATGGCGGAGATCGCCGCGGGACCCAGGAATCCCACGAAGTAGATGTCTACGAGACCTTCTGTGGCGTCGATCAGCGAAGCGACCACGACGGGCCAGGCGATGGCCCAGACGTGACGGAGGACCTGGGAAGGCGGGACCTCGTTTTCAGCCGGTTTCGGGGAATCGGCGGTATGGTCGGGCATGGGATTGAATGTATTCCGCCGCCGGCGAACCGGCAAGGCAATTCAGCCGGTGCCCGATACCACCCAAGTTGTTGATGGCGCAATAGATAAGAAAAGGGATGACAGCGTATACGGTACGCAGTATATCTACATTGTCACGGATTCGAAACCCGCAACCGGACATGGACATACCCGACGGAATGCGCTGCGATGCGCGGGAGGCATGAAGATGCTTGGAATGCGAGGATCGATTTTCTCCTGGGGGCCCTGGCTGTCGATCGTCCTGATGATCACCTTCCTGTTGTCGTGCGGCAGCGAGGATCCGGTATCGCCCGAACCGCCCGAACCGCCGGAACCGGTCGATCAACCCGCGCTGAAGATCGGGCTGTTGATCGACCTGTCGGCAGGAGGTTCGGAACACGGCATCCTCATGCGGCAGGGATTCGAAATGGCGATCGAGCATGTCAACGAGGTGGGCGTGCTCGGGGAACCGGTCGAAGGCCTGGTGGCCGATACGGAGTTGGACGCCGAAACGGCGGTATCCGAGGCGATGGACCTTATCGAGGACAAAGGGGTACACGCGATCGTAGGCGCCTGGGCAAGTTCCTCGACGCTTGCCGTCGTGGAAGAAGTGGTCGCGGATGCCGGCATTCCCATGATCTCTCCGGCCTCTTCTTCTCCCATGCTCACGAACGCCGCGGACAACGATTTCTTGTTTCGCACCACCCTTTCCGACCGTGACCAGGGACCGGTACTCGCCAAGATCACGTTGGAGCTGGGATATGGCAACGTGGGCATGATCTACCGGGACGACGTCTGGGGCCGGGGCATCGCGGACGCGTTCGAGCATGCCTGGGAAGGCAAGCTCATCCGGGTCGCGGCGGATCCCGAAAAGACGACCCTCGTGGAGGAGCTTAGAGAAAGCAAGGGCGTCCTCGAAGACACGCAGGCACTGATCGTCCTCGCTTTCCAGCCTCAGCAGGAGACCATCGTGCGCGAAGCGCTGGACAACGGCTTCTATGATGTGTTTGTCTTCGGCCCCACCGGACGCAGCCTGGACCTGATCCGTTCGATCGGTCCCGATAAACTCGCCGGAATGATCGGCACGTCGCCCGGCTCCGCGCAGGACACGCCTTCAGCGATCGCCTGGGAGGACGGATATAAAAGCGCCTTCGGCAGCAATCCTCCGCCTTTCCCCTACGTGAAACAGACCTATGACGCAACCGTGGCGCTGGCCCTGGCGACCCAGGCGGCCGGCAGGCTGGAGGGAGCGGCCATCCGGGACCAGTTGCGAACGATCGGGAAGCCGCCCGGCGAACTCGTGATCGCCGAGGCGAGCAGCATCGCGAACGGGTTGCGCGTCCTGGGCGACGGCGGCGCGGTCAACTACGAAGGCGCGGCCATGCCGCTGGACTGGGACGAGAACGGCGACCTGGCCACGGGTTTCGTCGCGGTCTGGCAATTCACCCCGGCCGCCACGATCGAAGTCATCCGGGTCGTTCCCTTCGAACACTAAGTCCACCGGCTGGCATGACAAGCGAAAAGGGGATTGCGCACGCACGCAACCCCCTCTGCCTTTTGCGGTTATGTTAAATGACCCCAACGGGATTTGAACCCGTGTTGCCGCCGTGAAAGGGCGGTGTCCTTGGCCAGGCTAGACGATGGGGTCGCGTTCTTCCAAAGCCGTCCTAAAATACCGGTCGGACCCTCGAAAAGCAAGCCTTTTTTACCCTTCGTAACCCATATCCTTCCATACGCGCCGGGCGTACGGGACGTGTTCCGGATCCGGCTCGCGACGGCCCAGAATGCTGGGCGGAGGCTGTCCCGGTCCGGCGTGTTTGGGCCAGGGCGACCAGTGGTCGTTTTCCCAGGATTTACGGGCGGCCTCGTCCCTGAAATCGGGCACGTCGAAGGGACGGCCGTCTTCCAGCGCGCTCTTCCAGGCCAGGATGCCCACCGACGACATGGCCACGCCGCGGTATACGTCCAGGAAGGGCTGCTCGCCCGAACGGATGGCCCGGGCGAAATGGAAACTGGTCCAGAAGTCGCCGCCGCCGTGGCCGGCCTTGCGGGCGAGGTCGCCGTGTTCCGGCCAGTCCGGCTTGTAGACCCGTTCCGCTTCCTCCCCGGCTTTCAGGTGCCACGGCTCATGCCACACCCGTACCTCTTCCGGTCCGAAGTACCCCGGCCCCCGGGTGATCTCCATGGCGCCGCGCTCGCCATGAAGGCGGTACCAGTTGCTGTGGCCGGGCAGGCCGAGTCCGAAAAGCCGGAAGACCGCGCCGTTGTCCATGCGGCAGAGGATGACGGACCCCGGATCTCCCCTCCTGAGGGTGAGAGTGCGCTCGGGCCGGGCGATGGCCAGTGCGTTCACGGCGACCGGCCGCGTGTCGGTGATGTATACCAGGGGCGCGAGGGCGTGGGTGCAGTAGTAGGTGGAGGGGATCCACGCCCGCCAGTGGTCGAATCCCGGCGATATGCGCAGACTCGCGTCCCGGGACATGGGGTGGTTGTATTCTCCTTCGGCGTAGGCGACCTCGCCGATCTCTCCCTCGCGGTAGAGCCGGTGCATTTCCTGGTTGAACACGGTGTAGGGGTAGTTCTCGGCCAGCATATAGATCCGGCCGGACGCCTCCACGGCCCTACAGAGAGCGACCCCCTCCGCGAGCGTGCCGTTGCAGGCGGTCTCGCTCATGACGTGCTTGTCCGCCCGCAGGGCCTTTATGGCAAACGGCGCGTGTTCGTGGAAGTAGTTGGCCAGGACCACGGCGTCCATGTCATGGGCGAGGAATGCGTCGTAATCGGTGTACGCGGCGACGGAAAGTTCGCCGGCCAACTCGTGCAATCGCTCTTCCCAGATATCGCACAGCGCGACGAGTTCCATGCCCACGGCGCCGGACGCGCTCTGTGCGAAGCTCTTCCCGCGTCCCACGCCGACCACGCCGACGCGGATCGGTTGGTTGCTCATGGTTCGTCCTCGTTCATGACGCGTCCCTCACGATGCGACATTCATGCTATGCCCAGAAGCCCGGGGACGTCCGTCAGCTGCCGGATGGAGGGCAGGCGATAGCGGCCGTACTTCTCGTACCGGTCGATGAGCAGGGCGTCCAGGCCGACGCGCTCGGCCGGCAGGATGTCCTCCTCCGGATAGTCTCCGATGTAAAGAATCCGGTCGACCGGCGCTTCCGCGCGGTCTATGGCCATGCGAAAGATCCGCTCGTCGGGCTTTTCGCAACCCGCTTCGGCGGAAACCACGAGAAAGGAGAAATACCGGTCGAGGTCGTGCCGCTTGAGCACGTGGGAGAGGTGTTCTGACCAGTTCGACAGCACGCCGAGGCGCAGGCCACGGTCCTTCAGTTTTTCCAGCGTGGGCCGGACGTCCTCGTACACCTCGAGATACCTGCCGTCCTGAAACCGGTCGTAGTACTGCTGCAATCCGGGCACCAAGTCGCCCTCGATACCCGCCGTTTCGAAGACGTGGGCGTAGAGATCGACAAAGTACCGCCGCGTCTGCTCCGGCGTGCTCATGCGGCCGTCGCGCTTGTGGAACCGGGGTTCCTCCATGGACTTCGAAAGCGCCGCCTTCACCTGGTCGAGCGTGATCGCGGCTCCGAGCTCACCCGCCGCGACAACGAAGAACTCCTCGAAGAAATCGGGGGAATCCCGGCCGATCAGCGTACCCGCCGCGTCGAAGATCACAGTATCGTAGAACATGGTGGATCCGAATCTACGCCTCACGCCCCATTGCGCAACCGCCGCCAGTCACCCGTTTACTCTGCGGGCATGCCCCATTTTTCGGAGGCGAGCGGCTTCACGGCGGGGTTTACGAGGCCGTCATCGGGCCAGCGGCCACTGAGGATGGTGACCAGTTGCCGGCCGGCTTTCTTGAAACGCTCGATGCCGCCCCTCACCGACGCCGAAGCGTAGTGCGGCGTGAGGACCACCTGTTCCATCGACCGCAGTGGGTTGTCCGGGGCGGGCGGTTCCTGTTCCTGCACGTCCAGCCCCGCACCGGCGAGCCACCCTTCCTGCAGGGCGTGGATCAGCGCTTGCTCGTCCACGACCTTGCCCCGGCCCGTATTGATGAAGTAGGCGGAAGGCTTCATGTTCCGGAAGTCCCGCTCCCCGATGAGATGGTGGGTTCCCGGTCCCAGAGGCACGTGGCAGGAAACGAAGTCCGACTCCCTGAACAGCGTTTCCTGGTCCACCATGGTCACGCCCCAGGGGTCGGCATCGGCCTGGGTAACGAAGGGGTCGCAGGCGATGACGCGGAGATCGAATCCGGCGGCGATCTTCGCCATGGCCCGGCCGATGTTCCCGAAGGAGACCAGGCCCAGCGTCTGCTCATAAATCGGCTGAATGGTACCCCGGCTGATCGGGATGCCCTCCATCATCGACCGGTTGATGATCATCAGCCGACGGGCGCAGGCGAGCAGCAGCATCATGGCGTGCTGGGCGACTTCCCGTTCGAACACCCGCTGGATGTTGTAGACGATGATGCCCCGTTCCGTGGCCGCTTCCACGTCGATGAAATCCACGCCGATCCCGCCCGCGCCGACCACGCGTATGCGCTCGGGCAGCGCTTCGACGACTTCTCTGTTGTACGTGAGGCCGCCCTGGGTGAACCCGTCCACGTCCCGGGCGTCCTCGAGCATCTCCTCGAGCGTGCTGTAGGGCCGGATCCTGAGCTCGGCGCCAATGGTTTCCAGTTCGTCACGTATATATTGATTGGGACCGGGGTTATCCGGATTTCCAGGCGAGAGAATGGTGAAACCGGCCATGCGTACTCCTTCGGATGGGGATACCAGGTGATTGCGACCAGTGAAAAGTAAACCGGGGCGACGGGATTGGCAATATGAGAATGGGACTGCGCAGACTATACGATTCAGCCTTGACGATGTCTGTCATGTTTTCGTACTTGATAATGCCTACCTTCTATCGTCATGAGTGCGATCGCGTCACCGTATGCGGAGTTCTATTACGTGAATGACAAGATTCGAGCAGTCACACTAATCGCTACCTTCATAGCTTGCGGATTCCCGGTTAACAGCTTTAGCCAATATCTGTACAATCCCCGGGCAATAGAGCATCTCGACGATGCTTTCAAGGATGCGAAACTGGAATGGTCGTATGCTGACCATGACATCAGGGGAGGGCAGGGGACGCTGACGAATAAAGGACTGGTAGTGATTAGCGGCGACAGCAAAGCCATACGCACTATCGACAAGAACGGTAAAACCGTCTGGGAAAAAGGCATGCCTGAAAACGAATACGCAATAGTTGTCAAGAGTTCACGGGATGGCCGATATCTTTGTCTCTTCTCTATCAGGTTTAGTTCTGAAGTATCCGATTTCTACCAGTTACTTTCCTCCGATGGCCAGACGCTGTGGGGCGACAACTTGTCCGGAGATCCCGGAAGTGATTTCGCACTGTTTTTTTCTGAATCTGGTGACTATTCGATATACCGTGAAGATCATCTCACTGTATCAGAGACCGAATCGGGTCGTATCTTGTAGCGCCTGAGTTTACCACTTTTTTATAGAAACATGCGTGTACGCGAATGGGGTCTGGATAGACTGGTGTTTGTCGACCATCGCAGCGTGCTAATGGTGACCGAACTCGCATCTGGAAAGACATTGTGGAAGCAGTCTCCTGAAAGTTGGATCGAGAACGACATTCAGGGTTATTTTGTAAACATTGTACCATCCCGGGACGGGAGCATACTTGTGGCAGCCATGAGCTATGGGGATAGATACGGATTCAGGGAAATCCGAGGATTCGATCAAGACGGAGTCATGCTCTGGAATCGGCGGTCGGTAGGAAGGGAGATTCCACTCGGGATCACGCCTGACAACCGGTTTCTGGCTTCGATCACAACTTCAAAAGACATAGAGCCACCTTTCCCCGTCTTGAAACTTACCAATATGACGACCGGATCCGTGGTGTGGACAATACAACAGGTTAAATTGCTCGGTGAGTCTGCAGTATATATGAACAATCGTATGATCTTCCTTTCGTGTGCCGATGGTACACTCGCCATAGCGATAGATTCTGCAGGACATTTGGTGAATCAGTTTCTATTAGCCGACAAGTACATCTCGTACTATGGATTTCGATCAGAGACACAACCTACGTCCGGACAGAATGCTCAAAGGGTTGTATTCCTGTTGAGGGAGGGTTATGGTAAACATAGCACCTTTCACATAGAAACGATGGATCCGTAATACGGTACGCCAGTTCAATGAGCAAAACCAACTTTTTACGGCGGGACTTCAAAAAAGCGGTATCTACCAAGAGCAGGCAAATAGTTGCAATGTACAGGTTTATAGTCATAACTAGCTTACTGCACTGTGTATTGTCAGGTGCAATTCACGCTCAGGAAACGCTGGATCCGGTGGTTGTATCACAACTCAGTGAGGTAATTCCGGATGCGGAACAGGAATGGAAGTACTACAGCCGTGAACAGCATATTCCTCCAGGATGTCTCTCGGCAAAGGGTCTGGTGATAAATTCGGAAGACACTGTTTCCTTTTATTCTATCGATAAGCATGGCAAGACCCTGTGGACAAGACTGAGTCCAGAAGAGATGGAGCCGGCATTCGTACGGTGCTCGCGTGACGGACGTTACATTTTGGCAGGTCACTACGATGACCAGAACAACAGTAATCTTTACGAGATTTTGACTTCCGATGGACAAATACTCTGGTCGAGAGTCGTCCCTTCATACCACCGCATAAGGTATTGGATAGCCAATTCCAGTGAATACATTGTGTTTGTGCGTTTTTTAACCGAATACGATTGGACCTATAACATTACGGTTGTCGATATCGATTCGGGTCAAAACCTGTGGAGTAAGAATACCGAGAATGTTGCACTCGTTGAATGGGGTTCTGATAAGTTGGCATATGTGTATCGAGATTCTCTCTCGGTACTGGCAATAGACACCGGTGAACTCAAATGGCGCCGATCTATTGATCAGATGTCTGGCAGTTCAGATGCTATCTTTTCTAATTCTCGGCGTTACAACCTTGTCCCCTCCGAGGATGGAACAAAATTGGTGGTTTCAGCGACCGGGTATAAAAGGAAGGAGCGGGGAATTAGGGTTGAACGGGTTGGAGTATTTGATCAAAAAGGCCAGTTGATGTGGGAGTCAGAAAACAAAGCGGGCACCCCTCTCGGTATTACACCTGACAACAGGTTTCTCGTTTCTATTGAATCACTCAAAGGTGAGAATTCGAGTGAATATCGCGATCAATTAAAACTCACTAACATGAGTACGGGAGCCATGCTCTGGACATTACCTGGGGGATTTCGGAAAAACGGCAATTGGTTCGTTTTTCTGAAAGACAGGTTATTCCTATGCTTTACCTCACGTTATCGTGGTAATCTACCCAGAGGAATCCTCATGCTTGACTTGGATTCGTCAGGTCAAATCGCGCGTCAAACACTGTTACCGATACATGGGATTGAATCCTTTAGTCGGCGAACGGAAGCGTGGCTTTCAAAGAACGCTTCCGCGCAGCGCGAAGTCTTTCTGGTCTTCGAAGGAGGCCATGATTGGGGGTCTTACTTCATTGAATCGATCGGCCATTGAGTTGGTAGAGTACACCGCCATACACTATCATGTTTCACTGAAAAAACGGAGCACAAAAAACCCGGAGGAACCATGCACTCAATCGCCCTGGTACTGACCAGCCTCTGTTTCATCGCGCTGACCGCCGCGTGCACGCCCGCGGAGGAACCCATGCCCGAGGATCCCGTCGAACGCGCGAAGGCGCTGCACGCGAAAGCCCCGTTGATCGACGGCCACAACGACCTGCCCTGGCAGATCCGCAGGAAGGCGAACCGGGACGTGTGGTCGATTGACCTCGACCAGCCCCAGCCGGATTTCCATACCGACATCCCCCGCTTGCGCGAGGGCATGGTGGGCGCGCAGTTCTGGTCGGTCTACGTACCCGTTTCCATGCAGGGCAGGGAGGCGACGCGGGCTACCATGGAAGCCATAGACATCGTGTACGAGATGATCGAGCGGTACCCGGACACGTTTCAGCTGGCCACGACGGCCGATGAAGTGGAAGCAGCCTTCGCGGCGGGCAGGATCGCGTCCATGATCGGCATCGAAGGAGGCCATTCCATCGATTCGTCCCTCGGCGCGCTCCGCATGTTCCACAAGCTGGGCGTCCGGTACATGACCCTGACCCACAGCCGCAACATCCCGTGGGCCGATTCGGCCACGGACACCGTGGGGGTCGGCGGCCTGTCGGAATTCGGGAAAGAGGTGATCCGGGAGATGAACCGCCTGGGCATGCTGGCGGACCTGTCCCACGTATCCCTGGCGACCATGGGGGATGTCCTGGACGTGACAACGGCCCCGGTCATCTTCACCCATTCCTCGTCCTACGCCATGTGCAACCACGTGCGCAATGTCCCCGACGATGTCCTGACGCGCCTGGCCGAAAACGGCGGCGTGATCATGGTCACCTTCGTCCCGGGCTACATTTCGGAAGAGACCCGCCTGCACGGCGTGAAGCGCAACGAGGAACGCGAGCGGCTCACGGCGATGGCGGGCAGCACGGATGAATCGGTGGCGGAGGGCATAGCCGCCTGGAACGAGGCCAATCCCACGCCGCGCGCCACCGTCGCCCAGGTGGCCGACCATATCGACCACATCCGCCAGGTGATCGGCATAGACTACATCGGGATCGGCGGGGACTACGACGGCATTACCACGGTCCCGGTGGGACTGGAGGACGTCTCCACCTATCCCAATCTGACGGCCGAACTGGTCCGGCGGGGATACGCGGACGAGGACATCATGAAGATCCTCGGAGGCAACGTGCTGCGCGTGATGCGCGACGCGGAGGCGGTGGCGGCCCGCCTGCAACAGGAGCGCCATGCCTCGGGCGCGCGCATCGAAGTCCTGGACGGTGAATAGCCCGTGAACGAATCGCAGATCAAATCGTTGCTCGAACAGGTCCGTTCGGGTGAGCTGCCGGTGGACGAAGCTTCCGCGCAGTTGCGATCCATGCCATTCGAGGACCTCGGGTTCGCGCGTGTGGACCATCACAGGGCCCTGCGATGCGGGTTTCCCGAGGTGATCTTCTGTACGGGGAAGACCGAAGAACAGGTGGCCGCGATCGCGGAGCGCATCGTCGCCTCGGGCAGCGACCTGCTCGCCACGCGGGCGACCCCGGCCATGCACGAAGCCGTGACGGTGCGGTGTCCTTCGGCCGTGTACCACGAGGCGGCCCGGGCGATCGTCGTTCAGGAAACCTGGCAGGACCAGGGCATCGGCGAGGTCCTGGTCGTCTCGGCGGGCACGAGCGATATCCCCGTGGCCGAAGAGGCCGCGGTAACCGCCCGGGTCCTGGGCAATCGGGTGGAACGCGTCTTCGACGTGGGCGTGGCCGGTATTCACCGCCTGTTTGCCCATCGCGAGGCCATCATGAACGCGTCGGTGCTTATCGTCGTGGCGGGCATGGAAGGTGCCCTGCCCAGCGTGGTCGGGGGGATGGTCTCCAGGCCGGTGATCGCCGTGCCGACCAGTGTGGGATACGGCGCGAGTTTCAACGGGCTGGCGGCGCTCCTGGCCATGCTGAACAGCTGTGCATCGGGCGTCACGGTGGTGAACATCGACGGCGGGTTCAACGCCGGGTACGCGGCGGGTCTCATCAACCGGAAGCACGAATAGAACGGCGGGTCCAATGGCGGTGGCGGGGTATTTCGACCAGTTATCCGGCTTTACGGCGGACATGCTGCTCGGGGCGCTGATCGACGCGGGATCGGACCGCGAGGAGATCGCAGCGTCCTTGAAACGCCACCATGGCGTGGACTGCGAGATCAACGTCTCCACGGAGCGGGTGAACGGGACACAGGTGACGTTCGCCTCCCTGTCCTGCGCCTTAGCGTCCGTTCCCGAGACCTACCGGGCCATCCCGGATGGGGGAGCGGGCACGCCGGCCGGCGCGCTCCTCGCCAGAGTGATCGGCCACCTCGAGCAGAACGTGAGTGAACTCCGGGGGGCACGGGACCACGCGCCGCCGGTGGAAGCACTGGGCGGCCGCCACGCGGCATTGCGTATCCTCGCCCTCTCCAACGCCCTTCATCTTCTCGGGATCGATACCCTCTACCACGAGGCGCTGCCCTTTGCCACGGGCATCGATGCTACGCCTCCCCTGCTCGCCGCCCTGATGCGGGGCGCAACCGTGCTGCCCGTCGACCACGCCCCCGTCGATCTGGCGGGATGCGCCGTTTTGACCGCGCTTTCCGCGGGATCGATGCAAGGGTCCGGTTTTACGTTGCGGTCGGTGGGCTACGGCGGCAACGACGCCGACCGTGGTGATGGAAACCTGGTTCGGCTGTGTCTGGGGGAAGTCGCCCACATGGGGGATATCACCCAGGTCGGTGACCGAGAGTTCGTGCAGGTCCTGGAAACGCAGATCGACGATATGAATCCGCAGTTCTACGGCCACGTCCTGGACCTGCTGCTCGACGCCGGCGCGCTCGACGCCTTCCTCACGCCCGTGATCATGAAGAAAAGCAGGCCGGGCGTGCTGCTCACCGTACTGGCGCCCACCGCGCTGGCCGGCCGGCTGACCGAGCTCATTTTCAAGGAAACGACAACCATAGGGCTCAGAAGTTACCCTGTTACCCGGAGCGTACTGCCCCGTCGCGAGGCCAGGGCGGAGACCCCCTTCGGCGCGATCCGGATTAAAGTCGTTCGGCAGGGGAACGCCACGCGTTACACCCCCGAATACGAGGATTGTCGTCAGGCTGCGCTGAAGGCGGGGATCCCCCTCGCCGAGGTGTACGCGGCCGTCCACGAGGCCGCTGGCCGTATGGACCTGGACGACCTGCCGTGATCGTCGCCGAAGATGTATCCTTCAGCTACCATCTCCCGTCGGGGAACGAGGTCCCGACGCTAAGGGGCCTGTCCCTGGAGATCGGCGATTCAGGAAGTCTGGCCGTGATCGGACCCAACGGTTCGGGCAAGAGCACGCTCGCCCGTTGCCTGAACGGATTGATCGTGCCCCGGTCCGGCCGGATCCTTGTGGACGGCCTGGACACGGCGGATCCGGAGAACAAGTGGCCGGTCCATCAACGGGCCGGCATGATCTTCCAGAACCCGGACAACCAGCTGGTCTCCACCACGGTGGAACGGGAAGTGGCCTTCGGCCTGGAAAACCTCGGCTTGCCTTCCCCGGAGATCCACGACCGCGTCACGTGGGCTCTTAGCCGATTCAACCTGGAAAAGTACAGACAATATCCTCCCCACAGGTTGTCCGGCGGCGAGAAACAACGCCTGGCCATCGCCGCCGTGGCGTCCATGCGGCCCCGATACCTCATCTGCGACGAGCCCACCTCGTCGCTGGACCCGGGCGACCGGCGGGACATACTCGACCTGCTCCTGTCGATCGTGGAAGAATACCGGTTGAGCGTGGTCTTTATTACGCAGTCGCCGGAGGAAGCCGTCCGGATGGACCGCATCGCGCTGGTGGTGAACGGGGACATCGCCGCCGAGGGAACGCCGGAGGAGGTATACCGGGAATCGAGCCGGCTTGCGGCGCACGGGCTCGACGTGCCGCTGGCCAAACGGCTGGCGGATGCACTGCGCACGCGCGGCGTCGCGGTGCCGGCCGGCATCGTCCAACCGAATCCCCTGGTTCAGTGGCTGGCCGGCAGGGCGACCGAATCGCCCGGAGCAGCCGAGTCGCCCAGGGCGGCCGAAGCGCCAACGGACCGCCGGCAGGACGGCACGCCGCCGGGCAATTTCCGTTCGGTGTCGTCGGCGCCGAATGCAAAACCCGCCCTGTCACCAACCACGCCGCCCATCATCGCTCTCGACCGGGTGTGCCATACCTACTCCCCCGGCACTTCCCTGGAAATTCCCGCGCTGCGCGATGTGACCACTCGGGTGTTCCCCGGGGAGTGCGTCGCGCTGACCGGGCCGAACGGTTCGGGAAAGTCCACGATGATTCAGCACCTCAACCGCCTGCTGAAAGTGGATTCGGGTACGGTTCGGGTCGAGGGGGAGGACGTATCGTCCCCGGAGACCGACCTGCGGAAGCTGCGTCAGAGAGTGGGACTGGTCTTCCAGTTTCCCGAGGCGCAGTTGTTCGAGGAAACCGTGTTCGACGACGTGGCCTTCGGTCCCCGGCAAACGGGTGTTGCGGCATCGGAAATCCCAGGCATGGTCAACGGGGCGCTCGAGCGGGTCGGCCTGGATCCCGGCCGGTTCTCACACCGGCATCCCCTTTCCCTGAGCGGCGGAGAAAAACGCCGGGCCGCGATCGCCGGGATCCTGGCCATGGAGCCTTCCGTCCTCGCACTCGACGAGCCCACGTCCGGACTCGATCCGCAAAGCGTACGCCAGGTCGAGGCGATTTTCAGGACCTGCAAGGCGAAGGGGACGACCCTTTTCCTGATCACCCATGACATGGACCTGATCTCCCGCCTGGCTGACCGGATCCTGGTCATGGAGAACGGCGGTATCGCGGCGGATACCACGCCGGTCCGCCTGTTCGGCCGGGCGGACGGTGTCGACGCGCGGTCCGGACGGCCCGGTCTGTGCGACCTGTTGACCGCCGCCTGCGAAGCCGGGATCCCCGTCGATACCGCCTGTTTCGATCTGGAAGAAGCCGCGGACATGATCCGCGCGTGCATATTCGACGACAATCATCACGCCAGCCCCGGGGAAAGCCAACCATGCTAGTCGACATCCATACCAACCTGATGTGGTACCCGGACCATATGTCCGATGAGTTCGTGGAATTCGCCTACGCCGCCAAGAAGGCCAAGATGCGGCTGTCCGAGGACGTGTACTACGCCGGCCACGAGGACCAGTACAAGAATGCCTTCGATTCCACGCCCGAAACGCTGCTGAAGGCGACCGAAGACTGCGACAGGGTGGTGGTGTTCGGACTGAAGGCGCCCTACTGCGGGGTGGACGTGCCCCAGGAGCTCGTCGCCGGCTTCGTTGCGGAACACGCGGACCGATTCATCGGCTGGTGTTCCGTCGATCCGAACGACGAAGACGCCGTCGAACAGCTCGAATACAACGTCGACGTGCTCGGTCTGCGCGGACTGAAGGTCGCGCCGATCTACCAGCACTTCGATCCGCAGGACCCGGTCCATCTTCCCCTGTTCAAGAAGGCGGAAGCGCTGGACATCCCCGTGATCTGGCACCAGGGCACTTCCTTCGTCAGGCCGGGCCCGCTCAAGTGGGCCAATCCGATCCAGCTGGAGGACATCGCGGTGGCCTGTCCGGACCTGCGGATGATGATCGCCCACATGGGGCACCCGTGGGAGGACGAATGCGTGGTGCTGATCCGGAAGCATCCGAATCTTTACGCGGACATTTCGGCCCTGCACTACCGCCCGCTTCGACATTACATGGCCTTCATGTCCGCCCTGGAGTACGGCGTGGAGCACAAGCTGATCTTCGGTTCCGACTTTCCCTCCGCCACGCCGGCGCAGGTCATAGCCGGCCAGTGGAAGGTGAACGACGTCGTGCGGAACACGTCCCTGCCCGTGTTTCCGGAAGAGGCCATCCACAACATGATCTATGAAAACTGGAAACCGTTTCTCGGAGAGCCATAAAAAAACAGGGGCGACCTGAATGGCCGCCCCTGTCCTGATACGGTACGGGTGATGCGGGGTAACCTACTGGCGCTTCAACTCCACGCGCCGGTTCTGCGCCAGGGCGCTTTCGTCACTGCCTGTGACCGACTGCCGCTCTTCACCGTAACTGACGGTATCGATGCGGTCTTCCGCCACGCCGGCATCCACGAGGTACGCCTTGACCGCCTCGGCGCGCCGTTCACCCAGCGCCAGGTTGTATTCGATCGTGCCCCGTTCATCGGTGTGGCCCTCGACCACCACCCTGTCTTCGGGCTGGTACTCCCGCAGCTTGCGGGCGTTTTCATCCATGACCGAATGCTGGTCCTCCCGGACGTCCGACCGATCGTAGTCGAAGTAAATGGTGGTCAGGGACATCATCTCCTGGTGCAGGGCTTCGGCCTCGGCCGCCAGACGGGCTTCCTCTTCGGCCATGCGCCGGGCTTCTTCCTCGGCCGCCAGGCGGGCTTCCTCTTCGGCTATGCGCCGGGCTTCGGCCTCGGCCGCCAGGCGGGCTTCCTCTTCAGCCTGTACCGCCCTGATCGAATCCGCGATCGCCTGTTGACGCGCCGCCTCCATCGCGGCAAGTTCCTCCGCGGAAGGTCCCCGGGTAACGGCGCAGCAGGCGCCCATCCACACGGGAGCGGCGACCAGCACACAGAGCGCCAGGACCGATGCCGTATTGCTCCATCGCTTCATGCGGAACTCCTTTCCCTTAAGTTAGCGTTTTCATCCAGTATTGATCCGGAGGGCCTGGCCCTTTTCCGCTTAACATCTGTTTCATCCTGAGCGGCAAAGTATATGCATTTCTGCTTCATTTTTCAATGTTTTTTTACAATACGCCGGCCTGTCCCTTGCAATCACGTGACCTGTGAAAACGGGAACGCTTTCCCGGGTACAGACGAAAAAGGGGCGACCATACGGCCGCCCCAGTCCAGTTTCGGTACGGGTGATACCTGTAACGCTTACTGGCGCTTCAACTCGGCGCGCCGGTTCTGCGACCAGGCGCTTTCGTCGCCACCCATGACCGCCGGCTGCTCTTCACCATAACTGACGGTCTCGATGCGGCCGTCCGCCACACCGGCATCCGTGAGGTACGTCTTGACCGCCTGGGCACGCTGCTCGCCCAGTGCCAGGTTGTATTCGATCGTACCCCGTTCATCGCAGTGGCCTTCGACCACCACCATGTCTTCGGGCTGGTACTCCCGCAGCTTGCGGGCGTTCTCGTCCAGGGCCGAACGCTGGTCTTCCCGGATGTTCGACATGTCGTAATCGAAGTAGATGGTGGACAGGGACATCATCTCCTGGTGCCGGGCCTCGGCAGCCCTGCGGGCTTCCTCTTCGGCAGCGAGACGGGCAGCTTCCTCGGCTGCGAGACGGGCTTCTTCCTCGGCCATGCGCCGGGCTTCTTCCTCGGCCGCGAGACGGGCTTCTTCTTCGGCGCGTACCGCTCTGAGCGAATCCGCTATGGCCTGTTGACGCGCGGCTTCCATCGCGGCCAGTTCCTCCGCGGACGGGCCCCTGGCACAGGCGGCACCCATCCACGCGGGAGCGGTGACCATCACACAGAGCGCCAGGATCGAATACGTGCTACGCCATCTTTTCATTACAGCACTCCTTTCACATGGGTGCGTTACTCATCCATCACTGATTGACAGGTATATGGACACATGCTCGACTTCACCGATTCTTTTTTCGATGCGTGGATCAAACCGGCACATCCACACTTAAAATCCCCATTTGGTTGCGAAAGTAAAGCAAAAAGTCCGTCCTTCTCAGTCTTCCGGCATCAGATCCAGTCTCATCCTCGCGAGCTGGGCCTCCTCCGCATCGGGGAATTCACCGATTACCCGTTCCAGGTAGGACCGCGCCTCGGACGGTTCCTTCCGGGCCACCTTGATGAAGGCGATTTTCAACAGGGCGGCCGGCACCTTGTTACTGTCCGGATACGCGTCCAACAGCATCTCGTAGGCGTCGAGCGCCTGGGTGTACAGACTCTGGGTATAATAGCAGTCGCCGATATAGAACCGCGCGTCATCGGCCAGGTCCGAATCCGGGAAGTACTCGATGTACTGGGTAAACTGCCGGACCGCCACATCGTAGTTGCCCCGCTGGTAATCCCTCAGCGCCAGGTCGTACAGTTCGCCCGGATCGAATGACGTGGTTTGTGCCGCGGACGTATCCGGTCTTGCCGGCGCGCTCAGCTGGACCTGAAGGCTCTCCAGCCTGCGAACCAGGGCCGAAAACTGGCGGTCGCTTTCCGTGATGCGCGTGGTCAGGACCTGCAACCGGCTTTCGAGGGCGCCGACCCGCTGCCCCATGTCCGCCCGCATGCGCAGCAATTCGTCCATCTGGTCCCGCACGAGGGCTTCCAGGCGCACGATGTGCACTTTCAGGGAGTCGATGTCCTCCTGTAGGGCGATCTCCTCGCGCATGACCTGCATCTGGGCCCGCAGATGCGTCGTGTCGTTCTTCAGGTTGGTCAGGTCGGACTGGACGCCGCATGCGCCGGCAACGACCAGGACGAAGATCGCCGGCACCATGCACCGGCCGAGAGGTTTCAGGAACCTTTCGTTCATTTACGCTCGATCCGCTTCGATTTCATTCGGGCCTGGGTCCCCAGCTGGGTTGCCGGTTGTTGCCCTCCGTGATGACGGGATGGACGTCGTCTCCGTTCCAGGACATCCGGTAGATTTGGTACACACCGCTGCGGGCACGGTCCGAACTGAAGAGAATGTGCAGTCCGTCCGGGGACCAGGTCGGGTTCACGTTGTCTCCTTCCGGCCCGCGGACGCCCGTGAGTTTCACCAGGTTGCTGCCGTTGACGTCGCAGGTGTAGATATTGAAGACCCGCCTGGGGCCTCCCCGCCTCCCCTGTGCCAGATCACCGCCCACGAAGGCGATGCGGTCGCCCCGCGGAGACCACGCCGGCGATCCGTTGTAACCGCCCTCGAAGGTGATGCGATGATCGTTCGAGCCATCTATATTTATAACGTACAGGTGCTTCTGTGTCAATCGGTCCGACATGTATACCAACTGATCGCCCCGCGGTGACCAGGATGGTGAAACGTTGATCCCGTAACCGGTCGCAAGCGGTACCAGGCGGCTCCCGTCCAGCGTGCTGATGTACAGCCTGGACACCCCCTCTGTGACCAGGCTCAGGATCAGGTGGCGGCCGTCCGGCGACCAGCGCGGCGAAAGCACCGTTCTCCCCCTGAACGGGACTTTGCCGGTCTCCCCGCTCTGCAGGTTGAGGATATACAGTTCGTGAGGGCCGTCCCGGTAGGAGGTGTAGGCGATTCGGGTGCCGTCAGGCGACCAGTTCGGCGAGTATTTCCGTGCGCCGTCCCGGGTCAGCTGGCGCACGTTGAAACCGTCGTAGTCCGAGATATACAGTTCCGGGGCGCCGCTGCGCTGGGATATGAAGACGACGCGGGTCTGGGCGGTGCCCCGGTCCCCGGTCAGCTGGAACACGATGTCGTCGGCCATGAGATGCACGATCCGCCTCAGGGTCAGGTCGAAGGCGGCGTACCCCTTTTCCATGATCGTCCGCCGGGTGCCCAGGTCGGTAAGACGCACGGAGATCTCCACCCTGGATCCCGAGACTTCATACGTTCCCGACACCATGACCTGCACGGACAGCTTGCGCAGCAACTCGAGGTCCACGTCTCCGGCGGCATCCAGGAATACGTAGGTGGTGTCGCCGGCGCTGTCCGTCAGCACCGGGGCGCCATCGTCCGTTCCGACCCGGGCCGGGATGGAAAGGTCCCGCACGGCGAATACGCCGGAGAACGACAGGTCGCGCATCAGCACCTGGTTGACGGTGTCCTGCACGGCGGCGTCGAAGGCCGTTCCGTCCCGGGGGACAAAGGGCTTGAAGGCGATCGGGATACGGGGGGAGACGCGGGCCTGCACGCTGAGATTGACCTCGTCCTGGCCCGACGCGGACCGCGCGCAGAGCAGGGACAGGACGCAGGCCGCCAGCAGGATCCTCAACGTCCAGGCACTCCGCTGTTTTCTCATTTCAGGCCTTCCGTACTGTAAATCCATTCATGGCAACGGGTTTGGAACCGCGGTCGTTCATTGCTGCTTCACAACGCGTACTGGAAGGCGAAGTGCACGCCCAGGTAGGACTTTCGGTAACCTTCCGGAAGCGGCGGCAGCGGATCGGCCGCGTTCAGCGCCCGTTGCGCCGCCAGGTCGAAGACCGCGTTGGAAGACGAACGCTCCATGACGACGCCGGTAATCCGGCCGGACCGCACCACGCGGAAATAGATGACCGTCTCGAGCTGGGTGACGCCGAGCATCCTGGGCACGTTGAAATGCTGTTGGATCTTCCGCTGCATCATGCCCAGGTAGTACGGGTATTCGAAGTTCCGCTCGTCCAGGCGGATTTCCGGGGCATCGGTCTCGAAGGTCTGCGGCGCTTCAGGTAGGGGATCCGGTTCTTCGGAGACCAGGCGCGGCGTCCGTTCCAGCGCCAGGGCCGCCTCCTCCTGCGGTGCGGCGGCCTCCTTCTTCGAGACGACTTCGTACACCTCGTCGAGCGCGGGCGGGCGTTGGGCCGGCGGACGCTCGTTCAGCGTTACGAGATCGACCCGGTAGACCTGCTGGTCCAGCGACGACGCCGGCGCGGGCCACCAGGTATTCACACCGATCAGCCCGGCGATCACCGCGATATGCAGGAATCCGGAAGCCCAGATCATGCGTGCCATTATCTTGAAGGCCTCAGACTGGTCGCCAGGCCAATCTGCGTTACGCCGTGCTGCTTGAGTTTATCCAGCACGCCAATGACGGCGCCGTAGGGCACCTGTTCGTCTCCGCGGATAAACACCGGCTTATGCTGCTGATCCTCGAATATCTCCCCGAACACCCCGTCGAACTGGGCGATCGAAAGCAGCCGGTCTTCGAGGTAGAGCGACCCTTCGCTCGTTATCGTGATGACGAGGCCCTCGCCGAGATCCGGCGCGGCCGCACTCGCCCTGGGAAGATCCACCTGGACGCCGCTCTGGATCATCGGCGTGGTGATCATGAAGATGATCAGGAGCACGGTCATGACGTCGACCAGTGCCGTAACCCTGATTTCCGAGAGGACACGGGGCGAACCCGCGCTATTGAAATCAAACGAATTCATGGCCTACCCGCGATGGTCCGCAACTGAAGGACATTCAGGACCGCGGTGGCCAGGTCCTCGAGTTCCAGTCCCAGCACTCGCGATCGCTGCACGAAGTAATTGTACGCCACCATGGCCGGGATCGCCACGGCCAGACCCGCGATCGTCGTAATCAGGGCTTCCGCGATCCCGGGCGCCACGACCACGATGTTGGTGGAGCCCTGGGTACTGATGTCCAGAAAGGCGGTCATGACGCCCCACACTGTACCGAACAGACCGAGAAAGGGGCACACGCTTCCAGCGGTGGCCAGCAGGGGAAGCCGTTGTTCGAACCGGGCCAGTTCCCGGTGGGCGGCCAGCCGGAGGTCGCGATAGACGGATTCCACCAGGTCCTGGTCGACTTCCTTCGGCCGGCCGGCCTGGTCCGCCTGGCCTGCCTGGTCCGCGGCGGCGGCCGGAAGCGGAAACGCCGGCGCGTACTTCTCGTATACCTCGCGGTACACCGCGGCAGCGGGACTGAACGGCAATTTCGAGGCGGCGGTGTAAACCTGTCTGTAATTGCGCTCCGACCGGAAGAACGCGAGGAATTCCTCCGACTGCGCCTGGGCCCGGCGAAAGTACCGCCAGCGCTCCGCCATGATCGCCCATGTAACGATGGAGAACATCAGGAGAACGACAATGACGGTCTTGGCGACGGCGCCCGAATCCAGAATCAGATTCAGGATACTGATTTCGGATGACAAAGTGCGTTCAGGTCCTTTCGACAGTTCCCATGGCCCCTTACCGGCGGCTTGAAAGTTGGAACACGGATGCGTGCGTGTCAAGCACTACAGGACGCTGGTCCTGTCGATCCCTACCCCCATATCAGCGCGACTTCGACGGCCAGGTCAGGGTGGTCGTCGATCAGTTCAAGGGCTTCGGCGGCGCGATGGGCGGGGAATACGTGGGTCAACAGGGGACGCAGCCTGACGGCGCCGATACCCACGAGTTTCAGCCCCCGGTCCACCAGGTAGGGGGTTTCGAAGGACTGTTCGTGTCCCATGATCAGCTGCAGGGACCGCTCCGACCATTCCCGCATGTCGATGGATACGGAGTGGGAATTGGCTTTCAGGACGACGAGCTTCCCGCCCGGCCGCAATACCGCCGCGCACTGGGAAAAGGATGCCCCGCTGCCGGCACATTCGAGGCAGACGTCCACACCCTGGCCGCCGGTCCGGTCCATGACACGGCGATGGACGTCCTCCGTGGAGGCATTGATCAAGGTGTCCGCGCCGATATCCGCCGCCCGCTGCAGGCGCTTCGCGTGAAGGTCCGACACGATCACGGCCGCGGCGCCCGATATGGACGCCACCTGCGTTCCCAGCAACCCGGTGGTCCCCAGGCCGCAGACGAAAACGGTGCTGCCCTTCACGTCGGCCCGTTCCATGCCCTTGAGTACCGTGGGCATCAGGCCGGCGATGGCGCCTTCTTCGTAACTGACGCCGTGCGGCAGCTTTACGGCCTGGCTCGCAGGCACGCTGCGGTATTCCGAAAAGCCTCCGTCGGTAAGGCAGGCAACGACCCGGTCGCCCCGGCCGTGCGAATCCACGCCCCGGCCGAGCGAATCCACAAGCCGGCCGATGGACTCAATGACGCCCGTGAAACTCCGGCTGATGGCCCCGTGGGCGCCGTTGGCGGTTGACGGCGGATCGGCGCCGTTATCGGCGACACTCCGGCGCGACAGCACGCATGCCCGGACCTTGACCAGTACGTCCTCGTCGTTGCAGGCAGGCACGGGCCCGCTGGATACCTCCGGATTGCCCTCCGCATCCAGCGTCAGTGTTTGCATGGCGGCCTCTTCGTCACTTAAGGATGCGACCCGACGAGCCGGACCGTGGACTACCAGTATTCCTCGAAGTGAATGTTGCCCTTGTCCCTGCGATGATCCGCCTTGAATCCACGGGATTCGAGCAGTTCCACCATCCCGGTGGGCGAGGGGTACGACTTGTCGCCCTCCCTGGTATAGTTGGGCACGCCGATCATGTCGGGGTTTCCGCAGATGTACACGTGGGTCCTTTCAGGATCCAGGACGATACCGGTCTGCTCCTCCAGTTCCCCGGTGCTTACCAGGTCCTGTATATACACCTTGCGGTTTAGGTTGTGGGCTTCCCGGGTGGTCAGCGTGATGTAATGGTAGTTCGGATGCAGGTGTTCCAGGCGTTCGTTGGTGGATTGGTAGCCCAGGTCCCGGGCGTATCGCACGCACACCACCGAAATGATCTCCGGTCCGTGGCCGTTGCGCATCAGTTCGGCGATCATGCAGTTGTGGGGCGCTTCGCCGGTGCCGGTCGCGGCGAAGATGACCTGGTCGTTCGGACCAACGTGTTCAAGGGTGTAATGGCCGGTCACCTTCGGCCCCATCCAGAGGCGGTCGCCTTCCTTCAGCATCCACAGCCTCGGCGTGAGGGAGGGGTCCTGGCCTTCCTCGCCGTCGCGGGCCACGAGCGTAATGTAGAACTCGTAGTAGTCCATGTCCGCCGGATCCATCAATTGGCGGGGATCGTCCTCGTACATGGGAAAGGACATGGAGTAGGCGCGGCGGACGAGCTTCGTCTTGAGGTTCTCGTTAACGTCTTCGTTATGTTCGGGATCGTTGGTGGGTTCCCAGTCGCCCAGGCCGAGCGTGGTGTACTGTCCGGGCTTGTACGGCGGAAGTTCTTCGTCCGGTTTCACCCGGATGATCCAGAGTTCGGGGTTCAGTTCCTGGATTTCGGTCAACGTGGCGTTATAGTGTTGCTCCCTTAAGGCCGTGATCTCTTCTGACGTATGCATGTATACCTGCCGTGTCTCCGCGTTCAGTCAAAGGTGAACCAACGAGGGATAAACCGGCCGGCCGGCCGGTACGCGAGGAGCGTCCTAGAAATCGGCTCCTATCGTAAAGAAGAACTGGGTGTCGTTCAGCGCATGCCTCAGCCGGTACGAACGCGTGCCCGGGAACTCGGACTCAAGCCCTCGGGGAACATTGGAC